>NZ_JBEHGL010000027.1:0-233 GCF_040225085.1 Streptococcus jiangjianxini
GGGATGGTATCGGGATAAGTTCCCTTAATGACGTCAAGACTCCAATCATGTTCTAAATGCTTTTGAATAAAGGCCTTTACGGGTTTTGTCAGCCGTGTTTTATGGCGACCACAACGTTTTTTATTGGCTTTGTAGTGCTCATAGTAGTCACAGACTGAATGTCCTGCTTTAAGGAAATTGATGACCTTATAAATGGTCTGTTTTGATCGTCCTAGAGATTCAATGATAGCACT
>NZ_JBEHGL010000028.1:0-19668 GCF_040225085.1 Streptococcus jiangjianxini
AACAAGTTCATTTGTGGTAAGATGAGTGTAGGTCATTTATGTTAGTTCCTTTCAGACAAATGTGGTGTTTATCTGAGCCTAACATAGATGGCTTTTTTCTGTCTAGCTTAATTTTACAAATTGGGATGTTATAAAGCAGTTTAGAAGTGTTATTTCTCGTAGTCTCATAGATTTACCAGGTTTGTATGGGTAGCTTTTGAAAAAAGCAAGTTTCCATAACTGAGATTATGTGGGTAGTATATTTGCATCTGTATCTTTTTTTATTTTTCGTTAGATAAGTCAACTTTTTGAGTTTCTGATCTTTGATTGAGTAACGCTTTGGTGTGATATGTATCATCTGTGTCGTTAGGGCTATTAGCGCAAAGGACACTATCGAAAGTTTCAATGCTAAATGTTCTTGTTTTTGGTGAAATAAAGGGTCTATATAGGTGGACACGGATTATTTTTATATCTAATAAGATGTATTGTCAAGAATTGAGCGACTAGAAGATTTCTCTGAGCAGGCTTAGAAATTTCCTCAAAGATAGATCATCTTTCTTTTTTACTAAAATAATGTGACACTTTTCAATTCAGATCTGCTTCATTGAAATTTCTTTACTCTGCTTGTTCTGTAAATAGGAGCCTTTTACCCTCGCCCTAACTAAAAAGTTAGCATTTTTAAATGTTATATAAGTTGGAAAAGAGACTTTAATCAGCTTGAAATATTTCACCTATTTGGTATAATAGATAGAAAATACTTTTAAGGAGAACATCATGTCTGAACGTGGTTTGTTAATTGTTTTTTCTGGGCCATCGGGTGTTGGAAAAGGAACAGTTAGACAAGAAATTTTTTCGACGCCAGATCATAAGTTTGAGTATTCAGTGTCTATGACGACACGTCCTCAAAGACCCGGTGAAGTTGATGGTGTTGATTATTTCTTTAGAACCCGCGAAGAGTTTGAGGAACTGATTCGCCAAGGGCAAATGTTAGAATATGCAGAGTACGTTGGTAATTACTACGGAACGCCACTCACCTATGTTAACGAAACCTTAGACAAAGGAATTGATGTTTTTCTTGAGATTGAAGTGCAAGGAGCTATCCAAGTCAAGAAGAAAGTACCTGATGGTGTCTTTGTTTTTCTAACACCTCCAGATTTGGAAGAATTGGAAGACCGCCTAGTTGGTCGCGGAACGGATAGCCAAGAAGTCATTGCGCGTCGTATCGAACGTGCGCGTGAAGAAATAGCTCTTATGCGTGAATACGATTATGCTGTTGTTAACGATGAAGTCCCACTCGCTGCGGAACGTGTTAAGCGTATTATTGAAGCAGAGCATTTCCGTGTGGAACGTGTCATTGGTCGTTACGATAAAATGATTGCAAAGACAAGCGCTAGTAAATAGGATTTAGAAAAGAGATAAAACGCTTATGATGTTAAAACCTTCTATTGATAAATTATTGGATAAAGTGCCTTCGAAATATTCATTGGTTATTCTACAAGCTAAACGTGCCCATGAATTAGAAGCTGGTGCCAAAGCAACTAAAGAATTTAAATCTGAAAAATCGACTCTTCGTGCCTTGGAAGAAATTGAAGCAGGCTATGTAACCATTCATCCAGATCCAGTTGCAAAGCGTGAGTCTGTTCGCCGGAAAGCGGAAATGGAACGTCTTGCAAAAGAAGAAGAAGAACGTAAAATTAAAGAACAAATCGCAAAAGAAGAACAAGAAGAAGGACAAAAAGTCTAAGGTTGGTGGCAATCTTAGCTTTTTTCAATTTTCAGAGTCATACGGAAAGTTGTGACTGTTCATAGCGACTAGTCCAGAAGGAGACATATGCAAGCTCAAATTATTGTTGATGTGCCCTTGATGCAAACCGACAAACCTTTTACCTATTCCATACCTCAGACCTTCGAAGATTTGATAAGTGTTGGTTCAAGAGTGCACGTGCCCTTTGGAAAGGGCAATCGACTGTTGCAAGGTTTTGTTGTTTCTATCGAAGAAAATACGGAAAATCAAGAATTAAAACCTATTGCGGATTTGCTTGATTTAGAGCCAGTTTTAAATGACGAACAGCTTCAGCTAGCAGATCATCTGAGAAAGACTGTTTTTTCTTATAAGATTACCTTGCTGAAAAGTATGATACCTAGTCTGTTGAATTCGCAATATGATAAACGCTTAAAACCCAGTGAAGACTTATTGGCAAATGATCGAAAAGAGATTTTTGGGGATTTTTCTAGTCTTTCTTATTCGGATATACCCTTGGATAAACGAAAAGCCGTTAATCGGCTCATTATTAATAAACACATTTTGGTTGATTATGTAGCTAATGATAAGAAAAAAATCAAAACTGAGAAGTACTTAGATCTGGACAAGTCAGTTTTGTCTGGCTTGGAAATATCCAATCGGGCTAAAAAGCGTCAGGAAGTTAAGGAGTGGTTGTTATCACAAAAGGTTCCATTTTCTGTAAAAGCCAGCGAACTTAATAAAAAGTGCTCAAGAGACGTTGTTCGTTTTTTCATCCAAGCAGGTGCTCTTATTGAGCGTCAAGAAGAAGTAGAGCGTTCGGCTGCCTATTTTGAATCAGTGGAAAGTAGTGATTTTCTTTCTTTAAATGCGGAACAGGCTAGCGCTGTTGAAGCTATTTCGAAAGCTGTTGGACAAAAAGAGGCCAAACCATTCCTTCTAGAAGGGATTACTGGTTCTGGAAAAACGGAAGTTTACCTGCATGTTATTGACCGAGTTCTCAAGTCTGGAAAGACAGCTATCGTCCTCGTTCCAGAGATTTCCCTGACTCCTCAGATGACTAATCGTTTTATTTCGCGCTTTGGAAAGCAAGTAGCTATTATGCACTCGGGACTTTCTGACGGAGAGAAATTTGATGAATGGCGTAAAATCAAGTCAGGTCAAGCTAAGGTTGTTGTTGGAGCAAGGTCAGCTATCTTTGTTCCACTTGAACATATTGGTGCTATCATTATTGATGAGGAACATGAGGCTACCTATAAGCAGGAGTCTAATCCCCGCTACCATGCTAGAGATGTAGCGCTACTTAGAGCTAAGCACCATAGCGCAGCCTTGGTGCTTGGTTCAGCAACGCCTTCTATTGAAACACGCGCACGAGCAAGTAAAGGCGTTTATCATTTTTTGCAGCTTACAGAGCGGGCCAATCCTAAGGCTACTGTTCCTGATGTAGGTATTGTAGATTTTAGAGATTATATTGGTCAACAAGAGACCAGCAACTTTACGCCTATATTGCTGGAAAAAATTCAAGAAAAATTAGCGAAAAAAGAACAGGTCGTTCTCATGCTTAATCGTCGCGGCTACTCAAGTTTTGTCATGTGTCGTGAATGTGGTTATGTGGATAATTGTCCTAATTGTGATATTTCTTTGACACTTCATATGGACACGAGGACAATGAACTGTCATTATTGTGATTTTCAAAAAGCCATCCCACGAGAATGCCCGTCCTGTCAGAGTAAGAGTATTCGTTATTATGGTACTGGGACGCAAAAAGCCTATGATGAATTGCAAGAGCTCTTACCAGAAGCTCGGATTCTACGAATGGATGTGGATACCACGCGTCGTAAGGGTGCCCATGAGAATTTGTTAAAGGCTTTTGGTAACCACGAGGCGGATATATTATTGGGAACCCAGATGATTGCTAAAGGACTGGATTTTCCAAATGTGACCCTTGTAGGTGTTTTAAATGCAGATACCTCGCTTAATCTACCGGATTTTAGGGCTAGTGAGAGAACATTTCAACTCCTAACGCAGGTGGCGGGTAGAGCTGGCAGAGCTGACAAAGCTGGAGAGGTCTTAGTGCAGACTTACAACCCTGAACATTATGCGATTCGTTTCGCTCAAAAACAAGATTTTGAAGGTTTTTACGAGTATGAAATGCAGATTCGCCAGAAAATGGGTTATCCACCCTATTATTACACGGTAGGAATTACCCTCTCTCACCAAGAAGAGCAAGAGGTAGTTCGTAAAGCTTATGATGTTTTAAAGGGGTTGAAAGGACACTTATCTGATCATGTCAGATTCTTAGGACCAACTCCAAAACCTATCGCCCGTACGCACAATAAATTCCACTATCAAATCATTATCAAGTACCGCTTTGAGGAACATCTGGAAACAGCGCTAAATGCTCTGTTAGAATGGACCCAAAAACCGGAAAACAAGCAGCTTCGTGTTACAATTGATAATGAACCACAAAATATGATGTAAAAACCCTTATGTAAGGAGAATGACATGACAAAACCAAAACTAATTTTTATGGGGACGCCGGACTTGGCAGCAACTGTCTTGAAAGGAATCGTTGATGACGGTTCTTATGATATTTTAGCCGTTGTGACCCAGCCTGACCGTGCTGTTGGTCGTAAAAAAGAAATCCAAATGACGCCTGTTAAAAAAGTCGCCTTAGCAAATCACCTTCGAGTTTTTCAACCGGAAAAACTCTCTGGCAGTCAAGAAATGTCGGATATAATGGCTCTTGGTGCTGATGGCATTGTGACAGCGGCTTTTGGACAATTTTTACCAGGAAAACTTCTAGATTCGGTTGATTTTGCCGTTAACGTTCATGGGTCTTTGTTACCTAAGTACCGTGGTGGCGCCCCTATTCAGTACGCTATTATCAATGGTGATAAAGAAGCAGGGATTACGATTATGGAAATGGTTCGTCAGATGGATGCGGGCGATATGATTGCTAAGGCTTCTATTCCTATCACAGATGAAGATAACTTGGGAACCATGTTTGATAAATTAGCAGTGCTTGGACGTGATTTGCTCTTGAAAACACTCCCTGAGTATATAGCGGGCAATATCACACCAGAACCTCAAGATGAATCACAAGCTACTTTTTCGCCTAATATTTCCGCAGAAGAAGAACGAATTGATTGGACAAAATCTAATCGTGATATTTTCAACCTTGTTCGTGGCTTAAATCCTTGGCCAATTGCTCATACCATTTGGAATGACAAACGGTTCAAGATTTATGAAGTTGAACTGGTTGAAGGACATGGGCAGCCAGGACAAATTATCGAAAAAACTAAGAAAACATTAGTTGTGGCGACAGGCGATGGCGCCCTTTCATTGAAACGTGTTCAACCTTTTGGTAAACCACAGATGGCTATTTCAGATTTTCTAAATGGTCTTGGACGTGACTTAGAAGTTGGTGATAGCTTTGGCGAATGATTGGAAAAAAATGGCGCGTGGAGGCGCTCTGATTGTTTTGGAAAAGGTTTTTCATGAGAAGGCTTATTCCAATATTGCTCTGAACACCTTACTTAACAATCGTCAGTACGATGACAGAGACAAGAGTTTAATTACCGAGATTGTCTATGGGACGGTTTCGCGTAAGATAACATTGGAATGGTACTTGGCGCAATTCATTGAAGATAGAGACAAGTTGGAATCTTGGGTTTATGACTTGCTTATGCTTAGCGCTTACCAGTTGGTTTATCTGGATAAACTACCTGCTCATGCGATTGTCAATGATGCGGTTGCTATTGCTAAAAACCGAGGCAATAAAAAAGGAGCTGAGAAATTAGTCAATGCTGTTCTTCGTAAACTAGCTTCTGAAAATTTACCAGATATTGAGGCTATTAAACGTCTCAACAAACGTTACTCCATCAAATATTCGTTACCTGTTTGGCTGGTGAAAAAACTGATTGAGCAATATGGTCAAGAAAGAGCAGAAAAGATTTTTGACAGTCTTTTTGAACGAAATAAGGCTAGCATTCGCGTTACAGATGTCAGCCGTCTGGAAGAATTTAAAGATAGTTTTCAAGCAGACTATTCTCCGTTATCATCAGTTGGTTTGACCAAGTCGTCAGGACATTTTGCGTCAAGTGTAGCTTTTAAAAATGGTGATATTACCATTCAAGATGAGACCAGCCAATTGGTAGCCCCTAGTCTTAACATTCAAGGTTCTGATAATATTTTGGATGCCTGTGCGGCCCCAGGAGGTAAAACGGTGCACATGGCTTCCTACTTGACATCTGGGAAAATTACTGCGCTAGATTTGTACGACCATAAATTAGCGCTCATTCAGGAAAATGCTAACAGACTGGGACTAGCTGATAGGATTGAGACCAGACAATTGGATGCTAGAGAAGTAGCTAATGTCTTTGCTCCAGAGAGTTTTGACAAAATATTAGTTGATGCCCCTTGTTCAGGGATTGGTCTTATCCGCCGGAAGCCAGATATTAAATACCAGAAAGATATTCAGGATTTTGCGAGCTTACAAGCTATCCAATTAGAGATTCTGTCTAGCGTTTGTCAAACCTTGCGTAAAGGTGGTATAATAACCTATAGTACTTGCACTATTTTTAAGGAAGAAAACCAAGATGTCATCAGGACTTTTTTGGCAAGTCATCCTGACTTTGAGCAAGTGGCTTTAGATCACGACAAGAAAGATATTGTAGTAGATGGCTGTCTGTTAATCACGCCAGAACAATATCAGACAGATGGTTTTTTCATCGCACAATTGCGTAAGAAAGCCTAGTGACTTAATAGGAGGAAAGCTGGCATTCGTCAGAAAAGACATACAGATTATGGAAATTTCACTTTTAACAGATATTGGAAAGAAACGTTCCAATAATCAAGATTTTGTAAATCAATACAAAAACCAAAGCGATATTAAGCTTGTCATCTTAGCTGATGGCATGGGTGGACATCGCGCTGGAAACATTGCTAGTGAGATGGCTGTTACAGATTTAGGGAATCAATGGGCAGCAACAGATTACACTGATGTTAATCAAATCCGTGACTGGATGCTAGTAACAATTGAAGCTGAAAATCAAAAGATTCACACTTTAGGGACTTCTGAAGAATTTAGCGGCATGGGGACAACCATTGAGGTATTAGCCTTTGTGAAAGACGTTGTTTTATATGCCCATGTTGGCGATTCGCGTATTTCTCTTATTCGCGATGGACAATATAAACAGTTAACTAGTGATCATTCTTTAGTTAATGAATTAGTTAAAGCTGGACAGTTGACTGAAGAAGAGGCGGCTGTTCACCCTCAAAAAAATGTCATTACACAATCCATCGGTCAAGCATCACCCTTAGATATTGACTTGGGCATTCAACCGCTCCAAAATGGCGATTTTATTTTGGTTAATAGCGATGGATTATCAAACATGGTTAGTCGTCAACAGAAATTAGAGATTATTTTATCGGAAAAGACAGTACAAGAAAAAGTAGAAGCTCTTGTTGATGCAGCAAACCAAGCAGGTGGACTTGACAACATCACGGTTGTCTTGATTGCCTATAACGAGGAGGATGCTTAATGATCCAAATCGGCAAATTATTTGCTGGGCGTTATCGTATTCTTAAATCCATTGGTCGTGGTGGTATGGCTGATGTTTATTTGGCACATGACCTGATTTTAGATAATGAAGAAGTAGCCATCAAGGTGCTTCGAACCAATTATCAAACAGATCAGATTGCTGTTGCTCGTTTCCAACGAGAAGCACGTGCGATGGCCGAATTGAGTCATCCAAATATCGTTGCAATCAGAGATATTGGCGAAGAAGATGGTCAACAATTTCTTGCTATGGAGTACGTTAACGGTCCGGATTTAAAAAAATATATTCAAGATCACGCTCCGCTATCCAATGCGGAAACAGTTCGTATTATGAGTGAGGTGCTATCTGCCATGCAGCTAGCCCATCAAAAAGGAATTGTTCACCGCGATTTGAAACCACAAAATGTTCTGTTAACAAAAGATGGTGTTGCTAAGGTTACCGACTTTGGTATTGCGGTTGCTTTTGCAGAAACAAGTCTGACACAAACGAATTCTATGTTGGGAAGTGTTCACTACCTATCGCCGGAACAAGCGCGTGGGTCGAAGGCAACGATTCAAAGTGACATCTACGCCATGGGGATTATGCTGTTTGAGATGCTTACTTGCCACATTCCTTTTGATGGGGATAGCGCTGTAACCATTGCTCTTCAGCACTTCCAAAAACCGCTACCTTCGATTATTTTTGAAAATAGAAACGTTCCGCAAGCTCTAGAAAATGTTGTGATTAAGGCGACTGCTAAAAAACTAGGAGATCGTTATGTCTCAACAACAGACATGTATCAAGACTTGGGCACCGCTCTCGATCCTCGTAGATCGCGTGAACGAAAGCTAGTTTTCCAAGATTCGACCGATACTAAGACCTTACCTAAGATTGAGCCAGCCCCTGTTAAAGAGACTCCTAAACCAGTTGCAGCATCAGAGCCAGCCAAGGAAGTGCCCACCAAAGAAACCTCTAAAACGGCCAAATCTGCGCCTGACCATACGACAAGTAAAAAGTCCAAAAGACCATTTTGGCAACGCCTGTTCAGGTTCTTTATTTTAATTGTTGTTATATTGGCGGCTGGCTTTGCTTACTTTATTATGTCAAGTAGCAACGATAGTGTTGCAGTACCGGATGTTTCTGGTCAAACCATTAAAGAAGCGCAATCAACTCTTGAAGAGGCTGGTTTAACCGTTGGTAGTGTGTCGCGTAAAGAAAGTGAAACGATCAAAGAAGGACGAGTTATTTCCACAAGTCCTAAAGCAGGAGCTACTAAAAAAGAAGGTAGTGAAATTAATTTAACAGTGTCAAAAGGGACAAAGCGCTTCAATATGACTGATTATACTAGAATGACTTATAGAGATGCTGTTAAAGATTTGACGGAAAATTATGGCCTTTCCAAGAAGCAAATCGTCAAAAAAGAAGTCTCGAGTGACGAATATGAACCTGGCGAAATCATTAACCAAACGCCAGAAGCTGGCGAAAGCTTTGATCCTTCTGGAAATGAAAAAATCACCTTTGAAGTAGCAACTTCAGCAACTGTAACAGTTCCAGCCTTGGTTGGTTACAGTTATGCAGATGCTAAAAATACTCTGTTAGATTTAGGCTTTAAATCGTCACAGATTCAGACTGATTCAGATCGACCGTCTTCTTCGTCAACTGTCTACGCTCAATATCCATATGCGGGGACTTCAATTGAACTTTCTACTGGCGAAGGTGTGACACTATATTTGACCAATCCGGATTCATCGGCATCTAGCAGCAGTAGCGCATCGTCAAGTGCTGCTGATACTAGTATGACAAGCCAATCGGAGTCAAGCAGTTCTAACAGTTCATCAAGTACCAGTCCTTCTTCGACGGATACTTCTGAGGACAATAGTCAAACAGAGTCGTCTAGCGATTCTCCTTGATAAAGGAGCTGTTTTAGAGACTAAAATAATATAACAATAAAAGTATTTTCTGGATTGGTAGCTTTGCTAAATCTGGAAATACTTTTTTTGTAAGTCTTTAGGCTGATGTTCTTACTGGCAACTTGTGGTAAACTTAATCATAGTGATAACTGTGAGGTTTTATGCGTAAATTTCAATTATTTTTAATCGTTGAAGCTGTTTTGTTACTTCTAGCGATGATGACTATTTTAGCGGATGATGTGCCGCGATTCATAGCCATTCTCATCTTAACTCTATTAGCTCTTAAATTTTATAATCATACAGATAAGATTAATTTTGTTTTAACGGCCTCTTTGCTGATATTTTTCTTAATTATGATGCTAAATCCTTTTATTATTTCAGCAATGATAGTCGGTTTAATTTATATCATGATCAACCATTTTTCACAAGTTCGAAAGAACAATCGCTTGGCGGAATTATCTTTTGAAACGAGACCTGTAACCTTAACCAAGTATCGTAATCAGTGGTTTGGACAAGAGGAAGATTTAACATCAGATAGTTATTATTTTGATGATATCGATGTGATTCGCATTACTGGAAATGATACGATTGATTTATCAAAGGTTATTTTAAGAAATCAAGACAATGTCATTCTTATCCGAAAAGTTTATGGGCCAACCAAAATCCTTGTCCCCATTGATGTTTCAGTGAGTTTGACAGTTAGTTCCATTTATGGTTCCGTAGCTTTTTTTGATGAGACGCCTTATGATTTAAGAAACGAAACCATTAAATTGAGAAGTGATGATTACGAAGACAGTAACCGTAGTGTTAAAATTGTAATTAGTAATTTTGCTGGGGATACAGAGGTGGTGAGCCGATGAGAAAATCCCATATTATGCTACTGTTTCTTTATGCCTTAGTGATTATTTTTGCTATTGTATCATTGATTTTAAATTCTTTTGCCGTTTCTTTAAAAGATATTGTGATGGATGTTGAACGGTTGAATCAGTTTATTTTTTCAATCGTCTTATTGACCATTTCCTTAACCATTATGTTGCTTTTTGTGTCGACTCTACTCAATTACAACTCGCATCGTCATATTTTTAAAAGTTTAAGAAGAATTGTCCATAATCAACCAGTACAAGCTGGTGATGATGAGCTGGGTCAAATCATTAATCAACTATCAGAAAAAACGCTGACCTTGACTCAGCAGCTGCAAAATACGGAAAACGTTGACCTTTCTCAAAAGGAAAGTATTATACAGGAAGAAAGAAAGCGTATTGCAAGGGATTTGCATGATACTGTTAGTCAAGAGTTGTTTGCAGCGGTCATGATTTTATCAGGCATTTCTTATAGCCTTTCCGATATGAGCCAAGAAGCGCTACAAGAGCAGTTGAAAAATACTGAAGATATTTTAACAAATGCGCAAAATGATTTGCGTGTCATGCTTCTTCACTTACGTCCTACTGAGCTAGAAGGCAAGTCTCTCAAACAAGGTTTAGAAATGATTTTACAGGAAATTAAAGATAAAAGCCCAATTCGGGTATCATTCAAGGAAAATTTACAGGGGTTACCCAAGCCGATTGAAGACCACCTATTTCGAATTATCCAAGAGTTTATCAGTAATACCTTAAAACATTCAAAAGCAAATCAACTGGATATTTATCTTTATCAGACACCAAGTTCAGTTCAGTTGAAGATGATTGATAATGGCGTGGGCTTTGATGTTGAAGAGGCTAAGAGAATTAGCTATGGTTTGAAAAATATGGAAGATCGTGTTTCGGATATGGCAGGTACTTTTCAGATGATCTCTGCACCCAATCAAGGTGTCACTATGACGATAGTCTTGCCCTTAGTAGGAGAAGTAAATGAATAAATTAACGGTACTATTAGTTGATGATCATGAGATGGTTAGGATGGGCTTGAAAAGCTTTCTGAACCTCCAACAAGATATTTCAGTTATTGGAGAGGCTGATAACGGACAAGAAGGCATAGCGAAAGCTCTCGAGCTGCGGCCAGATGTTATTGTCATGGATTTGGTTATGCCCGAAATGGATGGGGTAGAAGCTACTTTGCAAATTCTAAAAGTGTGGCCAGAGGCTAAGATAGTGGTTCTGACGTCTTATCTTGACAATGAGAAAATTTATCCAGTGATTCAGGCAGGGGCTAAGGGCTACATGCTGAAAACGTCTAATGCTCCGGAAATTCTTAATGCTATCCGTAAAGTTGTTGAAGGTCAATTGGCTATTGAAACCGAAGTTGAGAAAAAGCTGAAGTATCATGATGAGAATCCTGCTCTTCATGAAGATCTAACGGCTAGAGAAAAAGATATTTTGCATTTATTAGCTAAAGGTTATGACAATCAAACCATTGCTGATGAATTATATATTTCACTAAAAACGGTGAAAACACATGTTTCAAATATTTTAGCCAAACTTCAAGTTGATGATCGCACACAAGCTGTGGTCTACGCTTTTAGACATCATCTGGTCCCCCAAGAAGATTAAAAATTATGATACAATGAATAAGTATATTATTTTTAGTAAGGGGAAAGAATGGACGTCAAAACGAAATACAAAGCTAAAAAGATCAAGGCGGTTTTCTTTGATATTGATGATACTTTACGTATTAAAGATACAGGATACATGCCTCAATCAATTACGAAAGTTTTCAAATCTTTAAAAGAAAGAGGCATTTTAACTGGTATTGCTAGTGGTCGTGCTATCTATGGCGTGGTTTCAGAGATTCGTGATCTTGAACCTGACTATTTTATCACCATAAATGGGACTTATGTGGTTGATCGAAAAGGAAATGAAGTTGCTAATTTACCTTTAGATAAAGAGGTTTTGAAGGAACTAGTAGCCTGGTGTCAATCAATTGGTATTGATTATGGATTTGCCGGCAAAGACAAGCCAGTGGTATCAGCTCGAAAAGCGTTAATTGATGATGCTATGGTTCCTGTTTACGGACACCTAGATGTGGAACCCGATTTTCATTTGGCTAACGCTGTTTACCATATGTGGACTTTTGCAGAGAACAACTCGGAACTTGTCTTGCCTGAACACTTAGCAGAGCAAGTACGGCTAGTACCTTGGCATGTTCATTCATCAGATACCGTAAAATTAGGAATTTCAAAAGCTTCCGGCTTGGATCATGTTCTAGAAAAAGAAGGCCTAAAACCAGAGAATGTTTTATTCTTTGGCGATGGTCCAAATGATATGGAAATGTTTGATCATGTTGGTCTCAAGGTTGCTATGGGTAATGCCGTTCCAGAATTAAAAGAAAAAGCAGATTATGTTACGGGTAAAGTAGAAGAAGATGGCATTTTACATGCCTTGGAGGAATTAGGTTTGGTTGAAAAAGAAATGCACTTTCCACAGTTAGATTTAGACAATGTCGAAGGACCTGTTGCGACGATAAAAACTAATCAGGGTGATTTGGTGGTGAAATTGTTCCCAGAACAAGCTCCTAAAACAGTAGCGAACTTTGTTGGTTTAGCCAAAGATGGCTACTATGATGGTATTATTTTCCACCGTATTATTAAAGATTTCATGATTCAAGGTGGTGATCCAACAGGAACTGGTATGGGTGGTGAGTCTATCTACGGTCAAAGTTTTGAAGACGAGTTTTCAGAAGAACTCTATAATCTTCGTGGAGCCCTTTCAATGGCAAATGCTGGACCAAATACAAATGGTAGTCAGTTCTTTATCGTTCAAAATGTAAACTTCCCATATAGTGCTAAGGAACTATCTCGTGGTGGGTGGCCAGAAGCTATCGCTGAGCATTATGCTGAACATGGTGGAACTCCACATTTGGATCGTCGCCACACTGTTTTTGGTCAGTTAGTAGACCAAGACTCTTATGATATTTTAGATAAAATCGCTGCTGTTGAAACAGGTATACAGGACAAACCGGTTGAAGATGTGGTGATTGAAACGATTGAGGTTGTGGATTAATGAACATTGGGGATAAGCTTAAGGGGACAATCACAGGTATTAAACCTTATGGCGCTTTTGTCCAATTAGAAAATGACACAACTGGTTTGATTCATATTTCAGAAATAAAACCTGGCTTTATCGATAATATCCATCATTATTTATCAATTGGTCAAGAGGTGACTGTTCAGGTGTTAGATGTTGATGAGTACACTCAAAAAGCAAGTTTATCAATGAGGACCTTAGAAGAAGATCGCCATCAAATCCCACATCGTCACCGGTTCTCAAGCAACCGTCATCGCACAGGTTTTAAACCCTTAGAAAATAAGATGTCAACATGGATTGAAGAAAGTTTACAATTTTTAAAAAAAGAAGATTAAAAAAGACTCTACTGTAAATTCCTTGCAGTAGAGTCTTTTTGTGGATCCTATTAGTCAAAATCATAGAGTGCTGTTGAGAGGTAGCGCTCACCATTATCAGGAAGAACAGCTAAAACGTTCTTTCCTTTTCCTAATTCTTTAGCTTTTTCAATAGCAGCAAAAATAGCTGCACCAGAAGAAATACCCACTAAGAAGCCTTCTTGTCCACCAACTTTACGACCAGTTTCTAAAGCATCGTCAGATTTAACCCGGATAATTTGATCGTAAGCATTAGTATCGAGGGTATCAGGAATAAAACCAGCTGAAATTCCTTGGATTTTATGTGGCCCAGGAGTTTCACCTGAAAGAACAGCAGATTCATCAGCTTCAACCGCAACGATAGCAATATCACCATTAACTTTTTTCAAAGCATTAGCAACACCAGTAATAGTTCCACCTGTTCCGACACCTGACACAAAAGCATCAAGTCCTGTTTCGCCGAAAGCATTTATGATTTCTTGACCAGTCTGTTCCTCATGGACTTTGGGGTTTGAAGGATTAGCAAACTGCATTGGGACCCATCCTTGTCGTTCATCCGCTAATTGTTTAGCTTTTTCGATGGCACCTTTCATTCCTTCGCTTCCTGGTGTCAAAACTAACTCAGCACCATATGCTTGGATTAGTTTGCGACGTTCAATGCTCATGGTGTCAGGCATAACAATGACAACCTTGTATCCTTTAGCAGCACCAACCCAAGACAAGCCAATACCCGTATTACCAGAAGTAGGTTCAATAATGGTATCGCCAGCTTTAATGATACCCGCTTTTTCAGCATCCTCAATCATTTGAAGAGCAATACGGTCTTTGACAGATGAACCAGGATTGAAAGCTTCAATTTTGACATAGACGTCTGCAGCGTCCTCTGGAACAATGCGATTCAGTTTGACAATGGGTGTTTGCCCAACAAGTTCAGTAATGTGATTGTAAATTTTTGTCATTATTCTAGCTCCTAAACTCTTTTGCATACTAGTATAAAGACTGGTTGGAAACTTGTAAAATACAAATTGCTTATCAGAGTGATAAGGAATCACTATAACTTATTATGAAAGTGGTATTTCAACAATCCTTGAATCAATTTTTTGGAAAGAAATTTTACCTTGATAAAATTCTGTTAGAGCATCTTGGATTTCAGATAACTTATCTTCGTCAGTGTAAATATCGCTAGTCACCTGGTCAAGAAATTGCGTATTGAACTCTTCTAAACCTTCTTGTTCTAAAAAGTTAGCAAACGTTTGGTATTGAGGATAAGTTAAATGGATCTGTAGTCCTACTTGCTCTTTAACTACTACCAACCCAGTTTCATTGATCGCATGGGCGACACTACCAGCGTAAGCACGAATGAGTCCCCCTGCCCCAAGCTTAATACCGCCAAAGTAACGTGTGACAACAGCAACAACATTAGTAAGTTCTTGCTTCTCCAATACTGTCAACATGGGTATGCCAGCAGTTCCACTTGGTTCGCCATCATCGCTAGAGCGCTTGATTTGGCTATTTTCTCCAATAATCATCGCGGAGCAAGAGTGGTTGGCTTTATAGTGCTCCTTTTTGATAGCAGCAATATAATCGCGGGCCATTTCTTCGCTATTTACACGTTTGAGATGGCAGATAAAACGTGATTTTTTGATATCTTCTTCGGTAATACTATTTGTTTTGATTGTTTTATAATTCATAAAAAAATTTTACCATAAGCTTGATAGAACTTCGAATAAATAGATGATGAAAATAACAAAAGAAAAGAGTGGTTGCTGGTTTGCTGGTTCAGATGTCACTTTGGAAGAAAAAGAGATGGCTATAAGAATACCCGCCTTTACCAAGGAAAACGCACATCTTACTTGCCTGAGATGTGCAGAAAGGATTCCAAATGATTGGCGACTACCTGATGGGACACGTTATTGTCGTTCTTGTATAGTGTTAGGTAGACTAACTGAAGATGATTATCTCTATTATTTTCCGCCAAAAACTTTTCCTGAAATAGACTGTTTAAGATGGCAGGGGCAATTGACTGCTTATCAAAAAGAGGTTTCAGATGGTCTTGTCGAAGCCCTTGATGAGAAAAGGGATAGCCTTATTCATGCCGTAACTGGAGCCGGAAAAACTGAAATGATTTATGAAGTGGTGGCTCAAGTGATTAATAAGGGAGGACAAGTTTGCTTAGCCAGTCCTCGAATTGATGTCTGTATAGAATTATATAAACGCTTAAGTCAAGACTTTTCTTGTGAGATAGACCTACTACACGGGGACTCTGAACCATACAGTGGCGCACCATTAGTTGTTGCCACTACTCACCAACTCTTAAAGTTTTATAGGTGTTTTGATCTTATATTGGTCGATGAAGTCGATGCGTTTCCTTATGTTGATAATAAAACACTTTATTATGCTGTTAAAACAGCAAAAAAAGAGGACGGCTTAACCATCTTTATGACAGCTACTTCAACAGAAGCATTAGACAAACAAGTTAAAACAGGTCAGTTAAGAAGATTAACCCTATCAAGAAGATTTCATGGCAATCCATTGATTGTGCCAAAAACTATTTGGCTTACAAAATTAGAGAAAAAAGTGCAATCAGGGAAAATTCCTGCCAAGCTAAAGAAATATATTGATAGACAATTGTTGACAGAGTATCCCCTTTTGATATTCATCCCAGATATCTCATTTGGTCAAAAGATAACAGAAATCCTTTGCCAAATGTATCCCCAAAATAGTATCGGATTCGTGTCAAGTGTCAGTTTAAATCGCTTAAAAGAAGTAGAAAGGTTTAGAAAAGGAAATCTAAGAATTCTAATCTCTACAACTATTTTAGAACGTGGGGTAACCTTTCCAAGAGTTGATGTTTTTGTCTTATTGGCTCATCATCGATTATTTAATAGCTCCAGCCTTATTCAAATAGCTGGGAGAGTTGGACGCTCACTCGATAGACCGACTGGTGATTTAATTTTTTTCCACGATGGTTTAACAATAGCAATCAAAAAAACAAAGCAGGAAATACGAAATATGAATCGTTTAGGAGGTTTTCAATGAAGTGTCAGATGTGCCAAAAAGATATAGATGAAAAGAGAGAATTCACATCAATTTTAGTCCTTAAAAAAATGACTTCCCGAACTTGCGATGATTGTCTAAATCTGTTTGAAACAATTGGTAAAACTCACTGTTCTAATTGTTTTAAAAATTCAGAATCAGAGCAATGTCAAGATTGCTTAGATTGGGAAAGAAAAGGAAATAAGGTGAATCATAAAAGTATTTACAGATACAACCAAGCGATGAAGACCTATTTTTCTGTATTCAAATTTCAAGGGGACTACCTCTTAGCCAATCAATTCTCTGCGGACCTTAAAAAGTCGTTAAAATATTACAAGGATTACACCATTATTCCAATCCCCATAAGTCATCAAAGAATGAAAATAAGGAGATTCAATCAAGTTGAAGCGCTTCTCGAAGCAGCAAAAATTCCTTATAAAAACCTACTTGAAAAAAGAGATATTGTCTCACAAACAACTAAAACTAAAAAAGAGAGAATGAGTTCAGAGCAAGTTTTCAAGCTAAAGGAAGGAGTAGACATCCCTATGAAAGTTCTTATTATGGATGATATTTATACCACAGGACACACCATATTTTTAGCTAAGCAAATTTTGCAAGATGCTGGTGTTGAAGAAATAGTCAGTTTTAGTTTAGCAAGATGAATTTTAAAACTTGCAAATTTTCATGAAAGCGATATAATATAAATATAGAAAGCGCTTCAAGCGCAAGAAAGAGGTATCTTATGATTAAATATAGTATCCGTGGCGAAAACATCGAAGTAACAGATGCAATCCGTGACTATGTCGAATCAAAGGTTGCAAAAATTGAAAAATATTTCAATGAAGAACAAGAATTGGATGCAAGAGTAAATCTAAAAGTTTATCGTGAAAAAACAGCTAAAGTTGAGGTAACAATCCCGCTTGGATCAGTAACTTTACGTGCAGAAGATGTCTCACAAGATATGTACGGTTCTATTGATTTAGTAGTTGATAAAATTGAACGCCAAATTCGCAAAAATAAAACAAAAATCGCGAAAAAACATCGCGAAAAAGTGCCTACAGCACAAGTATTTACAGCAGAGTTTGAAAAAGAAGCTGGTGAAGAAAGTTCAGAAACACGTGTTGTAAGAACAAAACACGTAGATCTAAAACCAATGGACATTGAAGAAGCGATTCTTCAAATGGATTTACTAGGACATGACTTCTTCATTTTTACAGATTCAGAGGATGGTCAAACCAATGTTTTATACAAGCGTGAAGATGGAGAATTTGGCTTAATTGAAGCGAAATAACTGATAATTTTCGATTCTTTCTCAACTGTAATAAGTGATTCAATTGAGATCTAGTATCTGTGACAAAATGGTTTTTAAGTTAGAGATTCTATAGCATCTCCCTCTACTAAGTTGATAAAACAATAAAGAAAACGAACAATTAAAGAACGTTCCCCTGTCAAGTGGACAATGGAATAACAAAAGATTAAGCAAGGGTCTCGTTCCTCATTTCAAGAGGAGCGAGGCCCTTGTGCTTTTCTAGAGAACGTTGATTATTAAAAAATAGATAGCGGTATGAATAGCTGTGGCTAATGTTTCAAATAGCTTATAAGTCTTTGAAATCATAGTACCCTGTGTGGAGCAACCAAAGAAGCTATCGACCAAGCTATTATTAACCCTCTTATTACATTATTCTGAGTAATAGAAGTCAGCCAAGCCTAAATTGACAATTTAATTTTTTAAAAAATGTATCTTTGTCAATGATGTGAGACTAAAATTGTCTGCTTGAAGATAGCTATTTGTTATTCTCTACTAGGAGCTAGCTCCTAGTAGAGTTTTTCTGATATCGATAGGAGATTTCCATCCTAGAGTCTGCATAGGGAGACGATTTGAACGGTAAAGATAGGTCTTCATCTGCTTGATGAGGTCATCATAAGAGTAGAAGGCTAGGTGTTGATAGAAGCGCCTATTGTCGTTTCTGTGACTACGCTCAACCTTACCATTGTGTCTTGGTGTTCTTGGTCGAATGAGCTTGTGTTCAATACCCAATTCTTGGCAGAGGAGATCAAGAGGGTGGACTTGTTTGGTTTCTCTGAAATGTGTAAACTCAAAACCGTTGTCTGTTTGTATGATTTTAGGCTTATAGCCAAAGTGTTTGATAGCCATCATGACAAACTGTACGGTTGAATGGGAGGACTGCTCCTTGAAGGGGAAAATGAAGCGTTCACGGCTAGCTTCATCAATCACGGTGTACTGGTAGAACTTATCCGGTAAAGTGCCTGTATAGCAGTGCTTAGGGATATATTTCACATCCATCTGCCACTTGACACCTAGTTCAGTCGGGGTATCACATGGCTTCGGCTTGTAAGGTTTAACCTTAGTTTCAGTCGCTTTGAAGAAGCCCATCTTCCTCAAGACCCGAAAGAGGGAGCAAGGATGTCTATCATAGCCCTTGTTAGTTTTGAGCTTGTAGAAGATTTCGATGAGAGTGGCGTTGGGATTTCTTCGAATGCAGTTTTTAATCCAGTTGAGTTCCTGTTCGGTATGCGTTTTAGGATGAGGGGTTAGTGGGCGATGCGAACGGTCTTTTAGAGACTCTTTCGTGCCATCAAATCGCTTGTTCCAGCGCATGAGAGATGCCTTTGAGACCTTGTAGCGACGACAGATGAAGGCGACAGAAGCGCCATTTCGATAGGTTTTCACAGCATGGAAACGTGTTTCAAGTGTATGTGGCAAATAGCGAAGAGTTTGTGTTGAATCGGTTACACTAAACTGGACAGAATTTATAAAGTGTTCTATCGTAATCAAAAACAGGAGAAAAGATATGTCTAGAAAAGTACGTCGTCAATTTAGTGATGACTTTAAGCAACAAATCGTTGACCTTCACAATGCCGGTATGAAACGTAACGAGATCATCAAAGAATATGATTTAACGCCCTCAACCTTCGACAAATGGGTCAGACAAGCCAAAACAACTGGTTCCTTCAAATCGATTGATAATCTAACAGAAGAACAACGAGAGCTAATAGCCCTTAGAAAGCACAATAAAGAACTCAAAATGCAGCTAGACATCCTAAAGCAAGCGGCAGTGATTATGGCACAAAAAGGCAAATAATCACTGCTAACAAGGATAAATACAGCATTTCAGCCATGTGTCG
>NZ_JBEHGL010000029.1:0-18139 GCF_040225085.1 Streptococcus jiangjianxini
TCAAGACGTTTTATCAGCTATAGCTGATAAAAGAAATAGAATACCTAGAAAATCCCTAAACTATCAAACACCGTATCAAGTTTTTCTGAGTAAGATAAACTGTCTAGCTTAATTTGACAATTGAGATAGTTATAAACGTTCATTGACATAAGTCACAAAATGATTCCACCAAACTTTTAAGAAGAAACTTCGTTTAACCGACGTTTTGGTTTGGGCAGTCACCTTTGGAAGATCTCCCAAATAGCCATCCCCGACAAGATGTTCATCTTGGAAAACGAAGTGGCCAACCTTGGTTCTGCTTTTCACAGGTGCGGTTAATTCCTTTTGATTAGCTTGAAAGACGATTTTAGATTTTTGGTTAATTGGGCGAATGATCGTCAAGTCTCTAGCTGCGGTAGCTTTTACCGTTTTTTGCTTCCCGTCACGAACAGAAACCTCGCTACTATCGACCGTTTGCCCCTTCTTCAAAATGGTCTTTTTCTCATAATTTGCTAGAATATAATCTAAAATCTCATTTGTTGCTTTAAAACGAGCAAATTCATCTTTATCAGCATCGTCGGCATTTAACACCACAGTAACGATACGCATTCCATTTTCAGTAGAAGTTGCTACGAAAGAAGCACCGCCCTTAGATGACGTTCCAGTAATCAGTCCGTCAACACCTGGACGAGCTAAAAAAGCTTCTGGCAGGAGATGATTATAGGTATGCATTGTAGTGTTGTCAAAGTCAGCTGAGACTTGCTTTGTCATTTTAGTAACTTCTGGAAAATCAGTTAACAGTTTATTTGCTATAATAGCAACATCACTTGCGCTCATCATATTTTCGTCCGTTTTCTTAGAATCAGGATAGATATTATGTCCTAATTGTTCGTTATTTAAACCGGAAGCATTTACTAATTTAGTGTCCTTGATTCCCCAGTCTCTTAATTGCTTTTTCATCTTATCGACAAATTGAGCCTCACTCCCACTAATGTGCTCTGCTAATGAAATAGCTGGGCTATTAGCATTGGCAATTAGAGTTGCTTCAACGAGTTCTTTAACGGTATATTGACGTTTGTCTAGTGGAACGTTACTTACGACGCCTTCGGCAGCTAAGCTATAAGAGTAATCGGATATGTTGACTGTATCATTCCAATCTAAACGCTGATGTTCAATTTCTTTATAAACTAAGTAAATGGTTAATAACTTTGTAATCGAAGCAATTTCAGTAGTTTCATTAGCATTTTTTTGGTATAACACTTTACCTGAGTTCACTTCAAAAACAAAGGCACTTTTTGCCGGTGGATCAAAGTCATCGGAAGAAACTGTCTTGACAAAAGACATTATCGAGACAAGTATTAAAAGAAGCCAAAGTAGTAATTTTTTCATTTTAAATATTCCTCTTGAATTTGATACGATTTTAATTTGATGTTATTCATAAATTGTGTAAGATGAAAAATACTAATATCAATTAAACCGTTTTTGTCAATATTTTTAGGTGAAACCATCTCTACTTGCGGAACCTGGCTTAAATAACCATCTCCAATTTTATAATCGTCTTGGAATGCCAATGTAGCCAGAGTTTTATTTTTGATAATTGGGGCAGTCAGCTTAGTTTTTTGTGGAGTAAAGTTTAGTTTTATTGACTTCTCAGTTCTAGGTTTTACAATGTAAAAATCAGAGCTGGCAATTGGCATAATTTTTTCAACTATTGAGGATGAAATAGGGACTGATTGATCTTGGTAAGTTTGATCTTTATTAATGACTTTGACTTTTTCAAATCTATTGTAAACGTTGTCTAATATATTTTTTGTAGCTTCGAAGCGGGCATAGTCATTTTCTTTCCAGTTATCTGCGTTAAGAACGACACTAATAATCCTCATATTATTTTTATTAGCTGTCGCAACGATAGAAGCACCTGCTAGCTCGGTTGTACCAGTTTTTAAACCATCGATTTCAAATGTGTTTTCATCGTCCAGAAGTAATTGATTAGATGTTATGATTTCAGTACCATCAAAAAGTTCTTTTGATTTTTTGGAAAATGTCAAAACATCAGGATAATCATTAATCAAATGCTGAGCAATAATAGCCACATCCTTAGCGCTCATCATATTTTCATCAGTTTCTTTAGAACCGGGATAAATATGATCTCCTAAGACTTGGTTATTGAGTCCAGAGGCATTAACTAGCTTAGCATCCCTGATGCCCCATTCCTTCAACTGTTGGGACATCATATCAACAAATTTGGGTTCACTGCCACCGATGTGCTCCGCAAGAGCAATCGCTGCGCTATTAGCACTGGCTATCATTGTCGCATTGACCAAGTCTTTAACCTTGTACTTCCTAGCTTCCATAGGAACATTGCTAGCTTCTGGGTTGACCGTCAATTGGTAAGGATAATCAGAAATCTCAACCTCAGTGTCCCAAGCCAGATTGCCCTTATCAATTTCTCGATAAACCATATAAACTGTTAATATTTTAGTAATCGAGGCGATGGCGTCAGGAGTCGTTGTATCTTTCTCATATAAAATTTTTCCAGTACTAGCTTCAACAGCAATAGCATGCTCAGCCTTAGCCTTGAATTCGTCTGCAGTTACCAATGAAGGTAGAAAAGAGATAAGTAGACTTAAAAAAGCAATGATTTTTTTCATAATGATCCTTACAATGATTTGTTACCCATGATCTTGGTTAGTTTCAGAACACAAAAAAACGTTTAGATGAATGATGCCATGAGTGATAAAGTCACGAGCAATCGCCCTCATGAGCTACTGATGGGAGACTTCTATTTCTTCGTTAGTGAGGTAAACCTCAATCAAGCAGTAGGCAGACTGTTCTGATTTGCTCACTCATAGCCCTTCTATTAGTTTAACAGAACTTCCATTACAAGGCTATTTCTAAGATATCATTCCTTCCGATAGCAGTTGCTTGAAAAGATAATTCATAACGAAGCATCTCCTAGGAGCATTAGTCTTACAGATAGATTTTCAATAGCGATTTGTTCTTCTGTGCCTTATGATAGTGCCATTGTTTTTAAAAGCATCCTTGACCTAGCTACAATACAGTAAAAATAGTCGTGATGTTAGGAGGTTAACTCCCATCTATTCATGACCTCGTCGTGTTAAGTTTCAGATGAAGACGTCAAGTTAGTTATTGTTGGCTTTATACGATTTTTACCTTTTATTGTAGCAAATTTAGAGTCATTAAGAAGTACTGATAGCTAGGCAAGGCATGGATAAAACTCATTTTTTGAAAAGTTGTATATTTTATAATCATATTGAACGTCCCTTGCAAGAGGGATGATTAGCTTCTTGTCATTTCCGATGTGACAAAAGCGATCAGCATGCCCTCTGGAATGAACTATAATAAGGAATATTTGATATTTCTTATTATACCATATTTTAATTTTAGGAAATATTTCGACAAATCGGTAAGCGGATTCAATATGTGGAATTTTCTGAACGAATCTTTTTTTTTTTAGATATTTATGGTAAAATACTTCTAAATCATCATATGCGCATTGGTTTTGAAAAAGACAAAACATAGAGGAGTGTTTTTATGACAAGTAAAAAGAAATTAATGGTGTTAGCTGGTGTTGCACTTGTTTCGACATCAGTTCTGGCAGCTTGTGGCAATCAATCTGGTTCGAAGAAATCAGGGGATATGTCATATAGTTATGTGTATCCAGAAGAACCTAAAACGTTAGATTATACCGTAGCTAACGCAAGTGGAACGAGTGATTTGACTTCTAACTTCGTTGACGGTCTCTTAGAAAATGACCGTTATGGTAACTTGATTCCGTCATTAGCTAAGGATTGGACAGTCTCTAAAGATGGATTGACTTATACCTACAAACTGCGCGATGATGCATACTGGTATACAGCCGATGGTGAAGAGTACGCTCCAGTGACTGCTGAAGATTTTGTGACAGGATTAAAACATGCTGCTGACGAAAAATCTGATGCTCTTTATGTTGTCGAAGATTCTGTTAAAGGTCTGAAAGATTACCTTGATGGAAAAATCAAAGATTTCAAAGAGGTTGGTGTCAAGGCGATTGATGAACATACCGTTCAATATACCCTCAATAAGCCAGAAAGTTTCTGGAACTCTAAAACAACCTATGGTATTCTTTTCCCGGTAAATGGAGAGTTCTTGAAATCTAAAGGGAAAAACTTTGGTGCTCCAACGGACCCATCTAGTTTATTGTATAACGGTCCATATACCCTAAGTGCCATCACTTCTAAGTCATCTGTAGAGATGACCAAAAATGAGAATTATTGGGATGCTAAAAATGTCCATATTACGAATGTCAAGTTGACTTATTCTGATGGTTCTGATCCTGATGCTCTCTTTAACAACTTCAAAGATGGTTCATATAGCTATGCTCGTCTTTATCCAAACCAACCAAGCTACAAGAAGGCATCTAAAGACTTTGGTAAGAACATCTACTACACTCAACAAAATGCATCAACCTTTATGTATTTCTTCAATGTTAACCGTACTGCGAATAAGATGACTTCTAAAACACCAGAGCAAATAGAAGATACCAAAGCAGCTCTTCAAAACAAGGACTTCCGACAAGCAGTAACCTTTGCCTTTGACCGCGCTTCTTGGAATTCACAGGTTTCTGGTGAAGAGGCTAAAGATAAGGCTTTGCGTAACACCCTTGTACCACCAACTTTTGTTCAAATTGATGGTAAAGACTTCGGAGACACAGTTACCAGTGAACTGGAAAAACTTGGTGATGAGTGGAAAGGTGTTGATCTAACAGACGCTCAAAACGGTCTTTATAATCCAGAAAAAGCGAAAGCAGAACTTGAAAAAGCGAAAGCATCTCTTGGAAGCGACGTCACTTATCCTATTCAAATCGACACCGTTGTATCACAGACAGATGAACTTGGTGTGCAACGTGCCAAATCATTAAAACAATCTGTAGAGGCTAACCTTGGTAAAGAAAATGTTCAGGTAAATGTTCTTGAAAAATCTGAAGAAGAATACCTAGCGGCAACATACGAGGCTGAGTCTGCTGAGCAAATGGACTATGATATTACCATATCTGGTTGGAGCCCAGACTATCTCGATCCGTCATCCTACTTAGACATCTTCTCTACAGAAGAAGGAGCAGCTTCAACAATGCGATTAGGTGTTGATGCTAAGAATAAAGAGATCATTGATAAGGTTGGTTTAAACGAATACCAGGCTCATCTCGACAAAGCAGCTGCCATTAGTGATGATGTAGATGCTCGCTATACAGAATATGCCAAAGCTCAGGCATGGTTAAGCGATAGTGCCCTAGTTATTCCATCGGTTTCACTAGGAGGTGCGCCATCAGTCTCACGTATTCAACCATTTTCAGCACCATTCTCATGGGTTGGTACTAAAGGCGGCGGTACTAATTATAAATACCAAAAACTTCTAGATAAGCCAGTTACAGCTGAGGGTTATCAAAAAGCTTTGGAGAGCTGGAAAGCTAAACGCGAAAAATCAAATGAAAAAGCCACTAAAGAACTGGCTGATCATGTAGCAAAATAAAGCTTAGTAAACAAGAAAAGAGCTTTCTCTCAACGCAAGAGAAAGTTCTTTCAAGTTTTGGAGAACAGAATGAAAAAATATATCTTAATGCGTGTTTTGCGATCATTAGTATCTATTTTTTTGGTAACCACTTTGGTCTATACAATTGTCTATACCATGGTGCCAAAAAGTTTAATTTTTAAAAATGATCCTAACTACAATAAAATGATTACAACCCCGGATAAAAAAGCCAATTATGAAAATACGATTTTTGAACGGATGGGGTATATCGACTATTTAACCACTAAAGAGCTTCAAACGAAAGCTTCTAAAGAGTATAAACAGGTCACAACAAAGCCAACGGCTACCAATAAAAACTATTATCAAAAATATCTGAAATCAATAGGTGGCAAATGGCAATTGCATCAATTCAAAGAGAGTAAAGAATTTTATGCGACACGTGACATTTCGATCATTGAACGTGTTTGGAATTTCTATTCAAACCTAATCGTCGTTGATCATCCTTGGAAAATAAAGGATGCTTCAAATCCTGATTTAGAACGCTATGTTCGATTTGAAAATGATCCTTCAGTAGGTCCAGCTTTAGTCGGTTCAGGAACAAAACACAAATATTTGATGTATTTTAACAGCAGTTTTCCATTCATTCATCAAAATATTTTTAAACTTAACTTAGGATTGTCGTATCCAACCTATGCCAATCAACCAGTCACACGCATTATCACGCAAGGACAAGGAAGAACCCTTCAAAGTGAAGTGACATTTCCAAATGGCAATACACGTCAGTCTGCAATCAATATGTATTCAAGGACTTATTTGTCACCATCTAAGGCAGATTCGCGTGCTAAACATAACTTCGGTGAAAATGATGCTTACACAGCGACACAAAATAATTATAGCGAACCCTCTATGCTCAAAAACTCTTTCATCATTGGTGTTATAGGGGTTATCATTGCTTATGCGGTTGGTCTGCCAATAGGTATGCTGATGTCTCGCTATAAAGATGGCCTATTTGATCGTTTCTCAACCGGACTCATGACTTTTATGTTGGCGTTACCAAGTGTCGCAACGATTTACATCATCCGTTTTGTTGGGTCAAACTTAGGCCTACCAGATAGTTTTCCAAATTTAGGTGCCTCTAGCCCATTATCTTATGTACTGCCAGCCCTTGTTTTAGGAATTTTGAGCGTTCCAGGGATTGTGGTTTGGTTCCGACGCTATATGGTCGACCAACAGGCTAGTGATTATGTACGATTTGCTCGCTCTAAAGGTCTCACAGAGGCAGAAATTTCTCAAAAGCATTTGTTTAAAAATGCTATGGTACCGATTTCGAACGGTATTCCAAGCTCGATTGCTTTAACGATCGTTGGGGCAACCTTAACAGAGACTATTTTTGCCTTCCCAGGTATGGGTAAAATGTTGATTGACTCTGTACGCGCAGCTAATAACTCAATGGTTGTTGGGTTAGTCTTCATCTTTACAGTTGTGTCTGTTTTTGCTTTACTCTTAGGTGATCTTTTAATGACCATCTTTGATCCACGTATTCGATTGACTTCAAAAGGAGGTAAATAATGGCTCAAATCGATAAAACGAAATTTACATTTGTAGAATTAGATACCTCAGCAGCAGAAGTGATCGATTCACCAGCTTATTCTTATTGGAAATCGGTTTTTAGGCAGTTTTTTGCTAAGAAGTCGACCCTTATTATGCTTGTTATTCTGATCACGATTATTTTGATGAGCTTCATCTACCCAATGTTTGCTAATTACGATTTTAAAGACGTCAGCAATATCAACGATTTTTCAAAACGTTTTATTTGGCCAAATGGTGAGTATTGGTTTGGAACGGATAAGAATGGTCAATCCTTGTTTGATGGCGTATGGTATGGTGCTAGAAATTCTATCTTGATTTCAGTGATTGCGACCTTAATTAACACAGTTATTGGTGTTGTTATTGGTGGTATTTGGGGTGTCTCAAAAAGCTTTGATCGCATTATGCTAGAAGTTTACAATGTTATTTCTAATATTCCCTTCCTCTTGATTGTTATCGTTCTTTCCTATTCAATTGGTGCTGGTTTTTGGAATCTTATCTTTGCCTTTTGTGTTACAGGATGGTTAGGAATTGCTTATAGTATCCGTGTTCAAGTGTTACGTTATCGCGACTTAGAGTATAATCTTGCCAGTCGTACCTTGGGAACCCCGATGACTAAAATAGTGGTTCGCAACCTCTTGCCACAATTGGTATCAGTGATCATGACCTTGGTAAGTCAGATGTTGCCTATGTATATTTCTTTTGAAGCATTCCTATCTTTCTTTGGACTTGGATTACCGATTTCCGAGCCAAGTTTGGGACGTCTTATTGCTAATTACTCAACATACTTAACAGACAACTCATACCTTTTTTGGATACCACTAACGACTTTGATTTTAGTATCTTTACCCCTATATATCGTGGGGCAAAACCTTGCAGATGCTAGTGATCCGCGTTCACATAGATAGGAGATAACATGAAAAAAACAGATAATGTTATATTAAGTGCTAAAGATGTCGTTGTTGAATTTGATGTACGTGATCGTGTTTTGACCGCTATTAGAGGTGTCTCGATTGATCTTATTGAAGGCGAAGTCCTGGCAGTTGTCGGTGAATCTGGTTCCGGAAAATCGGTATTAACAAAAACATTCACTGGGATGTTAGAAAGTAACGGCCGTATTGCTAGTGGATCGATTAATTACCGTGGAAAAGAGTTATCAAGTCTAAAGAGTCATAAGGATTGGGAAGAGATTCGTGGTGCTAAGATTGCCACTATTTTCCAAGATCCAATGACCTCATTAGATCCGATCAAGTCAATTGGTAGCCAAATTACAGAAGTCATTATTAAACATCAAGGAAAGTCTAAGTCTGAAGCTAAAAAAATGGCGATTGACTATATGGAAAGTGTTGGTATTCCAGAAGCGGCGAAACGTTTTAAAGAGTACCCATTCCAGTATTCAGGAGGAATGCGTCAGCGTATTGTTATTGCGATTGCTCTGGCCTGTCGCCCTGATATTCTTATTTGTGATGAGCCTACAACAGCTCTGGATGTCACCATCCAGGCTCAAATCATTAGCTTACTTAAAGATTTGCAAGCTGAATATCGTTTCACAACTATATTTATTACACACGACTTAGGAGTAGTAGCAAGTATTGCGGATAAAGTGGCTGTTATGTATGCAGGTGATATAGTCGAATACGGCACAGTTGAGGATATTTTCTATGATCCTCACCACCCTTATACTTGGAGCTTATTGTCTAGTTTGCCGCAACTAGCAGATGAAACAGGTGTCCTATTCTCTATTCCAGGAGCCCCACCATCTTTGTATAAGCCAATTGTAGGAGATGCCTTTGCGCCACGTTCTCGTTATGCCATGCAAATTGACTTTGAAGAAGAAGCGCCAAAATTTTATGTCAATGATAATCACTGGGCCAAGACCTGGCTGTTACACCCAGATGCGCCGGACGTTGATAAACCTGAAATGATACAAGATTTACATTCAAAAATTTCACAAAAACTAGGAAAAGAAAGGGTTGAACAATAATGCCAGAGAAATTAGTTGACATTAAAGATTTGGAAATCTCTTTCGGTGAAGGCAAAAAGAAATTTGTTGCTGTCAAGAATGCGAATTTCTTTATCAATAAAGGAGAAACATTCTCTTTAGTAGGAGAATCAGGCTCTGGGAAAACAACGATTGGTCGAGCAATCATTGGGCTAAATGATACCAGTAACGGTGAGATTGTCTACGATGGAAAAGTGATCAATAAGAAATTGTCTAAATCAGACGAGAGAGAAATGCTCCAAAAAATTCAAATGATTTTTCAGGATCCTGCAGCTAGTTTAAATGAACGTGCGACAGTGGATTATATCATTTCTGAAGGATTATATAACTTTGGACTTTTTAAAGATGACAAGGATCGTAAAGATAAAGTCGCTAAAATGATGACTGAGGTTGGCTTGCTTTCGGAACATTTGACACGCTATCCTCATGAGTTTTCAGGAGGACAACGTCAGCGGATTGGTATCGCGCGTGCATTGGTCATGGATCCAGAATTCATCATTGCAGATGAACCAATATCAGCTTTAGATGTTTCAGTTCGAGCTCAAGTTCTCAATCTTTTAAAACGGATGCAGGAAGAAAAAGGACTCACTTACCTCTTCATCGCACATGATTTATCAGTAGTAAGATTTATCTCAGATAGAATTGCTGTTATCTATAAAGGTGTTATTGTCGAAGTTGCTGAGACTGAAGAATTGTTTAGAAATCCAATTCATCCATATACTAAATCACTATTATCTGCTGTGCCAATTCCAGATCCAATTTTGGAGCGTCAGAAAGAATTGGTGGTTTATGATCCAGAACAACATGATTATGACACAGAGGAACCTAGCATGGTTGAGGTGTTGCCTGGCCATTATGTTTGGGGAAGTCCGACGGAAATTTCTAAATATAAGTTAGAAAATCCATACAAATAATAAAAAGCGAGTCATCGCTTTTTTTTGTTATAGCCAAAAACTATATATAGTAAGAAAAAAAGAAAATGTTATCCTAAAACGAAATATTTAGCAGAGTTGAAGTGGTTTAGTAGAGGGAGCAAATGCGTTGAAATAGGGGGAAATGACTCGTTATTGATAAAAAATAGTACTGCCATTCCGCGTCTTGTTTTATTTAAAATACGGAGAATTCAGAAAATTTTTCATTTTACTCTTCCTTTTTCAAGTAGGGGTATGGTATAATTCAATTCATTAAAGTATTGCTCATCATAGGAGGACATCATATGTCAATGTTTTCAAAATCAAATTGGAAGCGTGTTGGTTTAGGAGCGGTTGCTCTGACCTCAACGGCTGTATTAGTTGCTTGTGGCGGTGGTAAATCATCTTCGTCTGCTTCAGATAAGAATGTGATCAACTGGTCGATTCCAACTGAAATCAACACATTGGATTTATCTAAAAATACAGATTCTTATTCCAACATGGCGATTGGTAATTCAGGTAGTAACCTACTTCGCCTTGATGGTAAAGGTGGCACAGAGCCAGATTTAGCTAAAAAAGTTGAAGTATCTGAAGATGGCCACACATACACAGCGACTCTTCGTGATGGTCTAAAATGGTCAGATGGCAGTGATTTAACAGCGGAAGATTTTGTTTATTCATGGCAGCGTATGGTAGATCCTGCAACAGCTTCTGAGTATGCTTACCTTGCAACAGAATCACATCTTGAAAATGCTGATAAAATCAATTCAGGTGACGAAAAAGATTTGAACAAACTTGGTGTTAAAGCTGACGGAAATAAAGTCATCTTTACGTTGACAAGTCCAACACCTCAATTCATGGAGTACCTTGCTTTCACAAACTTCATGCCACAGAAGAAAGAATTTGTTGAAAAAACAGGAAAAGACTATGGAACAAATTCTAAATCACAACTTTATTCAGGTCCTTATAAAGTTGAAGGTTGGAATGGTTCCAACAATAAATTCAAGCTTGTTAAAAATAACAATTACTGGAATGCTAAAAATGTCAAAACAGAAACGGTAAATATCCAAGTCGTTAAAAAACCAGATACAGCGGTCCAAATGTATAAACAAGGTGATCTGGATGCAGCCAATATCTCAGGAACAACAGCTATTTATAATGCCAACAAAAATAGTAAAGAACTTGTAACTGTGCCGGAAGCTACCTCAGCTTATATGGTTTATAACCAGACAGGTGAAGTTAAAGCTTTAGCTAATGAAAATATTCGTAAAGCCCTTAACCTTGCGACAGATCGCGAGGGAGTTGTAAAAGCAGCGGTTGACACAGGATCAAAACCAGCTACTGGCTTGGCACCTACTGGACTAGCAGCCTTGGAAGATGGTACAGATTTAGCAAAATATGTTGCTCCAGGCTACTCATATGATGCTAAAGAAGCTAAAAAGTTATTCGAAGCTGGTCTAAAGGAAATCGGAGAAGATAAACTCACCATTACTGTCACATCTGATGCTGATTCTCCAGTTGCTAAAAATACATTAGATTATTTAAAATCAACTTGGGAAGATGCTCTTCCAGGGTTGACTGTTGAAGAAAAGTTCGTACCATTTAAACAACGTTTGGAAGATACGAAGAATCAAAACTTTGAAGTTGCAATAGCGCTTTGGGGTGGTGACTATCCAGAAGGATCAACTTTCTATGGCATGTTCACATCTGATGCGTCATACAATTACGGTAAGTTCACTAGTGAAGAATATGATAAAGCATACGAAGAAGCTATTGGTAAAAACGCTTTAGATAAAAAAGCGGCAGCTGATAATTATAAAGCTGCTGAAAAAGCTCTTTACGATCATGCTTTCTATAATCCATTGTACTTCCGTAGTACAGAATCATTGCAAAATCCAGCTATTAAGGGACTTGTTCGTAATTCAACTGGTTTGAGTACAGACTTTACGCACGCTTATAAAAAATAATTCAGTTAGCCAGAATGACTAAATAGCAGCAAGAATTGGGTTGCCCAATTCTTGCTTTTATTGCAGGAAAAACTTTTTCCTGCAATAAAAGCAAAAGAAAAAAGGAACTATTATGATAAAATACATTCTAAAACGCCTAGCCATACTTTTGGTAACTTTATGGGTGGTAATTACTCTTTCTTTCTTCCTTATGCAGGTAATGCCAGGGACACCCTACAACAACCCTCGCTTGACAGATGAAATGATTGCTTTAATGAATAAGCAATATGGTCTTGATAAACCAGTATGGCAACAATATGTAAAATATCTGTTTGATATTTTACAAGGAGATTTTGGGACAAGTTACCAATCCATCAACCAACCCGTATCACGTATGCTTAGTCAAAGGCTTGGTGTATCTGTTCAACTTGGTCTACAAGCTCTGATCATCGGTATCGGTAGTGGCCTCATTGTAGGAGCAATTTCTGCTCGTAATAAGAATAATAAAATTGATGGTTTTCTTAGTATTGTGTCAACAATGGGGATTTCAGTGCCTTCTTTCATTATTGGTCTTTTACTTCTTGACTATCTAGGATTTAAATGGCAACTATTGCCTCTCTCTGGTTGGGGAACATTTGCACAGTCAGTTTTACCAACATTAGGTCTTGCAATTCCTATTTTTGCTCAAGTTACGCGCTTTTTCCGTAGTGAAATGATTGAAACGTTGAACTCTGACTATATTCAGTTGGCCCGCGCTAAAGGTTTGACGGTGCGTCAAGTAACGAACAAACATGCTTATCGTAATTCCATGATTCCAGTGTTGACTTTGGTTGGTCCTCTGGCAGCAGGTGTTTTAACTGGTTCTGCCTTGATGGAAAGAATCTTTTCTATTCCGGGTATTGGTCAGTTATTCGTTACAGCAATTCCGACAAAAGACTATCCAGTTATTATGGGGACAACAATTGTCTACTCTGTGATGTTGATGGTGGCTATTTTAGCGACAGATATCATCATTAGTATCGTTGACCCTCGCGTTCGCTTGCAGTAAGGAGAGTAAAATGGCAGACAAATATCAAACATTTAAACTTGTTGGTGCTGGAACGTCTAGCACTCAAGAAAAAATTGAAAAGCCAGCACTATCCTTCTTTCAGGATGCTTGGCGTCGACTTAAAAAAAATAAATTAGCCGTTGTAGCAATGTGGTTTCTTGTTTTTTTGATGGTGTTTTCTTTAGCTTCGACTGTATTTGTGAAGCAAAAAGATGCAAACTCTTTTAAGTCAAAGGAAGTCACTACCTATCGAAATCTACCACCTAAGCTCAGTGACAATTTACCATTTTGGAATGGTGAGATTGTCTACTCTGGTAATACAGAAGCTAACGATGCGTATGCAGATCAAGGTGTTCCTGAGAATCAAAAATTTGTTTTAGGAACAGATACTCTCGGTCGTAGTCTGGGTAAGCGTATTATTGTAGGGGTTCGTATCTCGCTATTGGTAGCCTTAGCCGCTACCGCGATTGACCTTGTTATCGGAGTGACCTATGGTCTGATTTCTGGTTACGTTGGCGGGAAAGTTGATACGACGATGCAACGTATTATTGAGGTGGTATCATCAATTCCGAACTTGGTTATTGTAACGATGCTTGGTCTTTTGCTTGGGAACGGTATTCTTTCCATTATCATCTCTATCGGTCTTGTTGGTTGGACGTCAATGGCTCGTCAGGTACGTAACTTAACTCTTTCTTATCGTGAGCGCGAGTTTGTCCTTGCGGCTCGTTCCCTTGGCGAAAATGGTGGTAAAATTGCATTTAAGCATATTTTTCCTAATATTTCAGGCATTATCATTGTTCAAATCATGATGACCGTTCCAAGTGCAATTATGTACGAAGCGGTTCTATCAGCGATTAACCTCGGTGTGAAGCCACCAACAGCCTCTCTTGGGTCTTTGATCTCAGACGCTCAAGAAAACTTGCAATATTACCCATACCAAGTATTACTTCCAGCGCTTGCTCTTGTTATCATTTCCTTAGCATTTATCTTGCTTGGTGATGGTTTACGTGATGCATTCGATCCAAAATCAAGTAACGACTAAAGGAGGAAATGAATATGACGCAAGAAAATATTTTAGAAGTTAAACACCTTCATGTTGATTTCCACACTTATGCCGGTGAAGTCAAAGCCATTCGTGAAGTTAACTTTGAACTTAAAAAGGGTGAGACACTTGCCATTGTAGGTGAGTCTGGCTCAGGTAAATCTGTAACAACTAAGACTCTTATGGGATTATCAGCAAAAAATGCTGAAATTTCTGGTGATATTCTTTTTAAAAATCGTAATCTAAATGATTTAAAGGAAGAAGATTGGGTTAAAATTCGTGGCAATGAAATTGCTATGATTTTCCAGGATCCTATGACAAGTCTTGATCCCACAATGAAAATTGGTATGCAAATTGCTGAACCAATTATGCTGCACGAGAAAGTATCCAAAAAAGAAGCTTTGGATCGTGCGCTTGAGTTGATGAAAAGTGTCGGTATTCCAAATGCCGAAGAACATATTAATGATTACCCACACCAATGGTCAGGAGGAATGCGTCAGCGTGCAGTTATCGCTGTTGCGCTAGCCGGTAATCCTGAAATTCTGATTGCAGATGAGCCCACAACAGCACTAGATGTTACCATCCAAGCTCAAATTTTGAACTTGATGAAAGATATTCAGCAAAAAACGTCAAGTTCCATTATTTTCATCACTCATGATTTAGGGGTTGTTGCTGGTATGGCTGATCGTGTTGCGGTTATGTATGCAGGTAAAATTGTCGAGTATGGTACGGTTGATGAGGTATTCTATAACCCACAACATCCTTATACTTGGGGTCTGTTGAATTCAATGCCTACTACCGATACAGCTGCGGGAGCGCTTCAGTCAATTCCAGGAACGCCTCCAGATTTGCTGAATCCTCCAAAGGGGGATGCTTTTGCGGCACGTAATGAATTTGCCTTAAACATTGATCACGAAGAAGAACCACCAATGTTTAAGGTATCAGAAACACACTATGCAGCAACGTGGCTATTGGATGAAAGAGCTCCTGAAATAACACCTCCACCACAAATTTTAAAACGCTGGGCTAAATGGCAAGACAACAACGGAGGGGCTAACTGATGGAAAACACCAGAAAAAAATTAGTAGAATTGAAAAATGTTTCCCTCACATTTAACAAAGGGAAATCCAATGAAGTTAAAGCGATCAACGATGTTAGCTTTGATATCTATGAAGGTGAGGTTTTTGGGCTAGTTGGAGAATCTGGTTCAGGTAAAACAACAGTCGGTCGTGCTATTTTAAAACTTTATGATATTAACGAAGGAGAGATCATCTTTAATGGTGAAAAAATCTCTCATCTTAAAGGGAAGGCACAACACAATTTCCGAAAACAGGCTCAAATGATTTTCCAGGATCCGCAAGCAAGTCTCAATGGTCGGATGAAAATTAGAGATATTGTTGCTGAGGGATTAGATATTCATAAACTAGTTTCTTCTAAAACGGAACGTGATGAGAAGGTTCAACGCCTCTTAGATTTAGTTGGATTGAATAAAGATCACTTAACCCGTTATCCGCATGAATTTTCAGGTGGACAGCGCCAACGTATCGGTATTGCTCGTGCCCTTGCCGTTGAACCAAAGTTTATCATCGCTGACGAACCTATATCTGCTTTGGATGTTTCTATTCAAGCTCAAGTTGTTAACCTGATGCAAAAATTACAACATGATAAAGGATTGACCTACCTCTTTATCGCCCATGACCTATCGATGGTGAAATACATCTCAGATCGTATCGGCGTAATGCATTGGGGGAAAATGTTGGAAATTGGAACTTCGGATGATGTCTATAATAATCCGATTCATCCGTATACTAAGAGTCTTCTATCAGCTATTCCAGAGCCCGATCCTGAAAAAGAACGCATGCGTGTTCATCAAGTATATGATCCACAAGCAGAATTAGATGGTCAAGAACGCACTATGCATGAAATCACACCAGGTCACTTCGTATTCGCCACTGAAGAAGAAGCCAAGATCTTTAAAGAACAATCCAAAAAATAATACAAAGAGGCTGGGCAAAAACTGGCTTCAGAATAAAAAAACAGGCATTTCCGCAGTTGGAGAGGCCCGTTTTTCTATGCCATGGTTTATCACTATAATAAGAACAAAACCATTAGAAAGCCATGACGATGTATAAAGGCTCATTGTCAACTGTAGTGGGTTGACTTATAACTAACACCGAGAGAGAATCAGATTGGTTCTCTCTTTTGTTGTGTTCAAAGCGAGATAAATCCGTTTTTTGAAGTTTTCATCTTCCTAAAGCCAAAAGCATTTCGCTTAATGACTTTAATAAGGTTGTTGGTCGCCTCTAGTTTGGCGTTGGAATAAGGTAGTTTCAGGGCATTGATAATCTTTTCTTTGTCTTTTAGAAAGGTCGAAAAGACGGTCTTAAATATAGGATGAACTTGTTTGATGGTATCAGAAATGAGATCAAAGAAGTGTTTTTCCTGCTTTTCTTGGAAATGAAAGAGAGAAGGCATTGGAAGAGGTTATAGTGGTGGCGTAGTTCATCAGAGTAGCCCAAAAGACGTTGCACAATCTCCTGATTGGTCAAGTGCATGCGAAAAGTCGGGCGATAAAATCGTTTATCACTGAGTTTTCGACTGTTTTGTTGGATGAGTTTCCAGTAACGTTTTAAGGCCTTATATTCATGAGATTGACGCTCAAATTGGTTCATGATTTGGATACGGAAACGGTTCATGGCGCGAGATAGGTTTTGAACAATGTGGAACCTATCGAGCACAATCTTCGCCTTAGGAAACAGTGTCTTAGCGATGTCATAATAGGGGCTAAACATATCCATGGTGATGACTTTGACACGACTGCGCACCTTGTGAGAATACCGCATGAAATGATTTTTAATGACAGCTTGCGTCCGACCATCAAGGATAGCGATAATCTTGTTGGCATCGAAATCTTGGGCAATAAAGCTCATCTTTCCCTTCTTGAAAGCATACTCATCCCACGACATATTTTCGGGTAACCAGGTTAAATCTGTCTGACACTCAAAGCGGTTGAGTTGCCGATAGACGGTTGACACAGAGACAGAGAGGTCTTCAGCGATTTTTGACATTGCCTCACGGCTCATGAGTTTGTCGGTGATTTTGTGGTTAATGATGTTGGGAATCTGATGATTTTCTCTGACCAGAGAGGTCTTAGCGACAGCCATTTTCCCACACGATTGACATTTGAAGCGACGCTTTTTGAGGCGAATCAGTACTTTGTCACCAGCCATTTCCAGATAGGGAATTTTACATGGCTTTTGGAAATCATACTTTATCATTTTTCCTTGACAAGCAGGGCATTGTGGAGCATCATAATCTAACTTGGCATGATACTCTCTGTGAGTGAAGAACTTGTCAAATTGCTTTTCAAAAGCGATGTTAGGGTCTTTAATGTTGAGTGAATCTTTGATATCATCTAGTTGTTCCATATGAGTCTTTCTAATGAGTGGTTTGGTTGCTTTTCATTATAAGTCATATGGAACTTTTTTGCTATAGTCAAAAAGACTCCATAATCTCCGATGGGAATTTACCCACTACAGAAATTATAGAGCCGTTTTTTCTACCATTTGTCAAGTCTATCAATGAATTTGAGAAATGGTAGAAAAAACACCGCAGAAAAGCATTGCCAAATGCGATACTTTTCTTGAGACGCTTTATCCTGCTCTGATTTCAATCGACTATACAACGTGGGAATTATAGAGGTTTAAAAAAATCCGAAAAATCTATTGACAAGTTCAATGCAAATATAGTAATATATAAAAGTTCTCAAATCACCCCATAGTTGTCATAAGATTTTTGAAAAAAAGTTGAAAAAAAGTTATTGACAAAGTTCGGGAGGTTTGTTAAAATAAAGAAGTTGTCTCTTACGGAGGCGATAAGACCTTTGAAAACTGGATAAAGAAACCAAACGTGCGGGTTACATTAAGTAACCTGTCAATAAAAGAAGAAAAAGTCAGATGATATCTGACTGAGTACAGTTCAAATGAGAGTTTGATCCTGGCTCAGGACGAACGCTGGCGGCGTGCCTAATACATGCAAGTGGAACGCATTTATAACAACCGTAGCTTGCTACACTTGATATAAATGAGTCGCGAA
>NZ_JBEHGL010000030.1:0-13028 GCF_040225085.1 Streptococcus jiangjianxini
ATCTCGTATCTGTTTACCAGCAGACTAGCTTCAAGCCGTGTTCTAAAGGGAAAAATGAAGCACCCATTCCAAATCTCTTAGACAGGCAATTCAACCAAGAAAGACCACTTGAAGCGATTGTAACTGACTTGACTTATGTTCGTGTTGGTAAGCGCTGGGCATATGTTTGCTTGATAATAGACCTCTATAATCGTGAAATCATTGGTCTGTCAGTCGGTTGGCAGAAGACTGCAGAGCTCGTAAAACAAGCTATTCAGAGTATCCCTTATGCACTAACCAAGGTCAATCTTTTCCATTCTGATCGTGGCAAGGAGTTTGATAATCAACTGATTGATGAGGTGTTAGGAGCATTCGGTATCACCCGGTCACTTAGTCAAGCAGGATGTCCTTATGACAATGCCGTAGCTGAGAGCACCTATCGCTCTTTCAAACTGGAGTTTATTAATCAAGAAATCTTTCATTCACTTGAAGAGCTAAATCTTAAAACCAAGGACTACGTCCACTGGTGGAATCATCATCGCATTCACGGCAGTCTCAACTATCAAACACCAATGGCTAGGCGAGTTATCGCTTAACAAAAAACACTTTATAAATTTTGTACAGAAAAGGGTTGCCTTTTCAATTTGTTGATTTCATAGCTATTTCTCCTTGTTTGAAGTAAATCAATATCAAGCATCTTTATCTTGCTACAGTTACATTTTATAAGTACAAGATAAAGAAATATTAAAATTCACCTTAAGAAATCCTAAAGATTTTAGTGGACTTACTTTTTACTTAAAATTTTTGATATACTATAAATATAAATATGGAAAATTCAAATTATTTTACTAGGAGAGCTTATGGATATAGAAACGCCTTTTTTAACTAGAAAAATATTGGTTGTTGATGATGATATTGCGTTAAACAATTCAATAAGGGAGATACTATCAGTTTCTGGTTTCAAAAAAATATATAGTGCATACAGCATCAGTGAAGGAATAGAGTCTTTTATTAATAATTCTATTGATTTGATTATATTAGATGTCATGCTTCCAGATGGGAAAGGATATTTAATATCAAAATACGTAAGAAAAAATTCTGATATTCCAATTCTTTTTCTAACAGCAAAAAATGAACCTGAAGATGAAATTCAAGGGTTACAATCTGGAGGAGATGATTTCGTGACTAAGCCTTTCCTTCCTAAAATTCTCATTTATCGCATAATTTCGCTTCTCCGTCGGTCGTACAAAGAAGACAGTAACATTATTAAATTAGATAATTGCATTATTAATTTAGGAAATGCAATTGTTGAAAAAAATAATGAAAAACTTTCTTTAACCCCAATAGAAATTCAAATCGTTCGGAAATTATATGATAATAAAAACTATATTGTATCTACAGAGGCGATTTGTGATACCGTATGGGGCATTGATAGTTTTGGATATGAAAAGTCTTTAATGGTCCATATCAGAAATATCAGAGAAAAAATCGAACTTAACCCTTCAAAGCCACAATACTTAATTACTGTTAAAGGACTCGGCTATAAACTAATGGTATAGGAGCTTGTACATGTTTAAACTACGTGTAATAACACAATTTATTAGACGTTTTATTGTTTCAATCATAGTCATGTCCATAATAAACGTTTTTATTCTAGGATTTTTTGTTTTTAGTCAAGCAAATCAAACTAATGTGATGGACACAGTGAATAATCTAGTCAAACAACTTGATATCAGTTCTAATTCTGCCAAATTATCTAACTTTGGGAAAAAATTAGCTAATTCTAAAGAGGTATGGATTATGATTTTAGACTCTGATAGTGGCGAGGAAATCTATGAATATAAAAAGCCAAGTGAAGTCCCGTCACAATATAACCTAGCTGACGTTGCTAAGTTTACACGTTATTATTTAAATGATTACCCCGTATTCGTACAAATTGTTAATAATAAGATCCTTGTTTTTGGATTTTCAAAAGATAGAGTTTTTAGATTTCCTTTCGATTATTATGAAAAATCCGACCTTCACAGCTTATTTATTTTAGCTTTTTTTCTACTTGGAATAAATTGTCTGTATCTATTAATTATTTATACCTACAGTACTAGATTAGTCCAACGTAAGATTACTCCTTTAGTTTTAGCAATTAAAAAATTACCAGAAGGGCTAAGTGGTTCTGTTTCAACTCAAGATGAGCTAAAACAATTAACGGAAGCTATAAATATTGCTGACAAAAAACTAAAAGAAGGTGAACTTTTTAAAGAAAATTGGATTTCTGGTATCGCACATGATATAAAAACCCCTCTTTCCGTCATTATTTCAAATGCTTCTCTTATTAGATCTGATACAGTGGATAAAAACCAATTAAGACGTTTACGTTCCATACTTAATGAGAGTTATTATATTCAAAATACTGTAAATGACTTAAATATTTTTGCCAGATTAACTAATAGCCAGTTCACTCTGAAATTAGAATCAGTCAAAATAATTCCATTCTTCAAGGAGATCATTATACAAATAATAAATCAAGAAGTCTGGGAAAATATAAATTTTTCATTTGAATTTAATGATGAACTTCAAAATAGTAAAATCTCAATTGAAAAAAACTTAATTTCACGTGTAGTTCATAATATTATCTATAACTCTATTCTCCATAATCCTGAGGGCTGTAATGTGAATATTAGTCTACACAGAGATAAAGAATTTTTAATAATTACAATTGAGGATGATGGCATCGGCATACCAAATGATAAACTATTATCAATTCATGATAGTAATCAAATCATTGAAGAATTTGACATCTCAGGAATTAGACGACACGGTATGGGATTAAAAATCTCAAAACAAATTATTGAAGTTCATGAGGGAACTTTTAAAGTGGAAAGTAAAGAGAATCAATTCTTTAAAGTTATTATTAATTTACCTCTAGAACATGAGGTATAATTATTAGTAGCCATGGCAGATAAAGTACCATTCTATTTTATATTCGACAATAATTGCAAACGTCACTGAATATCTCACTGATTGATTAACAAAATTGTTTACTCAATAGAGACATTTTCTTGAAATTTTTGGTATATATTCTTGTTGTTATTAAAAATTTTCACAAACCTTTCCAGCCTTCTAGCTAGTCCCTCATACTCATCAAGATAATGATCTAGCTCTTCTTGCAGCAATCTTATTTCGTCAGTTACTTGTTTTACTGTAATTGATTCTGTCAAGTTCAGTTTGGAAAAGTCATACCTTGCTAGTTTTCGACTACTAGGATCCTCACTCTTTAGATTAATAAATACTTCCGCCATCTTGTTTAAGGTAGCGATTTTTTCATTGGTTTGATTCAGTTTGATATCTAGCTCTGCTATTTCTGTGACCAACTCGTCTTTAATATCTTGGTATTTCTTATCTGTCTCTGTTAACTCAATCAAGAGGTTAATCTCAGTAATCTTTTCTTGAAGTCTTTCAACAGTCGGTCGTCTGTATGGTATTGCTCGACTATCGTTGGTTAGCTGTCTAATCAAGGTTCGCCCTTTAATATACTGATTCTTATCCGAGTATTCTTTGTTATAGACAAAGTATGAGGTTGTCTCACGGATATAAACGTTATATTTTTTCTGATTGTCTTCTTCAATAATATCTAGTTGATAGTTGGGAATGAAAATAAGACCGCTCTGCTTTACACCAAAAGACACCTTGATATAAACGCCCTCATCAACTAACTTCTCTATTTGGTGTCCTGCAAGTTCCACTTCAAATTCGTGAACGGCATCTCGTTTTTCCTTAAATGTCTCAAAGGCTTCCTCAATCTCTTCAGTGGATACCTTATCCTTATCTCGTTCTTCTTGAAAAACATGGTACTGTTCCTGTAAATTCACTAATCCTTCTGCATCACCGACTCCCTTATTTTGAAAGTAATCTTGAAAAAAATTGACATCATATAATTTCTTATCACTTATTTTTTTATGACTCAGACTTATCTGCTTTCCATTTTCTTCAAGTATAAAGGTCACATTTTTTTGTTTTAAGTCAATGGTTAGATTCACTTCTTTTGCTTTTAATAGTAGCTCCTCCAATGAATTAACACGGTTCAACAGAAATTCTAATCGACTTTCAATTTCTATCTTGGCAAAATGTGTTCTAAAAAAGCCCTCATCATATAACTCTCGTTTGTTGAGTTGACGTCCTCGGATTGGTTTGGTCATCTCTCTATCGGTCATCATAAAGCGACTATGCTTCTGACTAAAATCAATATGAACGTGTAACTGCTCTGCTTTTTCCAAAAAATCCTCAAGGGACTTTGATTGCTGCATCAAAAAATAAAGACGTTGCTTCAGTTCAAATTTGTGACTAGACTGCCTATATTGCTGATAGTCACGATACGAGTGACGCTTCTCAATAATTTTTGCACCAGACATTTTAGAAATACGGTCTGAAATCATACGAAGGTTTCGTTCTAAGGCATAATTCCATATCAATTTTTTGTCTGAATTACGGTCAACAGAATTGATTAGGATGTGATTATGAACATGATCTTTGTCTGTATGAGTTGCCACGATGAACCGAAAGCGACCTCCAGTCAACTCCTTCATGGTCTCATAACCAATGCGGTTAATTTCTTCAAGGGTCAGATTATCTCCAGGAGAAAATGATTGAATGAGGTGATGGGCATGAATAGTTTGTTGGTGTTTTTCTTGTCGGTCGTTTCTTGATTCGTATAGTTTATCATTGTTGGTAAAGTTAACATTGTACATTTCAACCATTTCTTCATAGTTAGGAAAGTCTAAGTAATTGCTCATGCCAAAATCAGATACCAATTTCAGATTGTCCGTTTTATCTGGGTTGAGAATGTACTTAATCAAACGCCTGCGATATTTTTTACCGTGCGTTGCAAAGTGCTTAGTGACTACCATAAAACTCCTTCAGTCTTTTCACTTCCACTTGAAACTCTCTATCCACTTCCTTAATTAACTCTCCAACTCCTTTACTCAAGTCCTGTAATTGTTCCTGAGAAATCAAATGACTTTGATTGATAGCACGCGCAATTTGATTGATATTATTTCCAATCCGTCTCAATTCAAATACCAACTGTTCATAGGTATCAGTGTTAATCGTGACAAAAGACATACTGGGATTAAGCAAAACTTTTCTAGCATAGACTGAGAAATTTTGACAGTTACTCTTGTCAATACGTTCATTTAATTGGTGTAATTCTGAATCTGTTAGAAATACTTTTTTGAGATTAGTGCGATAACGATAAACCATAGCAACCTCCTATCTCATATACTTTTCACGAAACTCACGACTGAGTGGCTGAGTCTGAGTCACTTCTGCAATCAATTCTTGAACGCAAGTCAATAAGATTGAGACGTGCTCTTGAGTCACTTGGTGATTTTCTCTTGCCACGACTAGAACTTCATGCACATCTCGACTAATCTGTTCAAACTTTTGAGACTGCCAAAGGGAGAACCATTCTTTGGCTGCTAGCTGTTTGTCATCTAACATCAAAATTTTATCTCTGACAAATGGTGAAAAGTGACGATAATTATCAGTCTCCATCATCTTTTCAATCTGTTTTAGCTCATCTGCGGTTAGATTTACCTCTTTTCGAATGTCACGATACTGTTCAGACATCTCTTTTCCTCACTTTCATCCTTTCTCGGGTAAGAACCGACCCCGTGTGTCATACGGGAAATTTCCTAAATCCCTTGTTCGGTCTTTGCGAGCTCAGATATTGTGTCCACAATATCCCAAAAATCATATCGCCAGCTGACTAAAACTCTCCAGTTTTTACAGCTAACGATAAGATAACTTGGTGGCTCCGCCCCCAACCCCCCGGTGAAAAATCAAGGATTGATTTTCTTAGGAATGGTATTAGGATAATAGATGTGATTTGGAAAAGGTATCACATCATCGAAAAACATAAGAAAAAGAGCCAGGTGGCTCTCTAAAAAATAATTGCAATAAAACACTAAGAAGAGTTTTACAATTCTCAACCATTGATTTCCTATTAATTTTCGTATATTACAAATGGAGCTTTATAAATTTTTGTTTCATCCATCTGTATAACTGAGACTTTATCAAAACCTGATCTATCTAATGTTAAAAATGCTTTTCCTACAATTCCTTGTGTATTTAATGGATTTGTTGTCATGAATAGATTAACCTCATTATAGGTGTTAACTATTTTCTGTACCTCTTCTCGAACTGTACTAACTAATAGAGGATTGTTATATCTGTTACCACTATAATTTCTTTGCGATGAAATTTTTACTGTTGTATTTTCCAAATAGTCCGGTGCTAATTTTTCTATAGGAATATCATATGTATCACATACTAATAAATTTACAACTTTATTCTTTTTGTTTTCAATTAAATACTCAACAATAATTTCTCCTTGAAATTCATCATATTGAACAACTGATGATTTAGAGATAAACTCTGAAAAAACTCCATTATTAATAAGTTCAAACTGCATTGGTATTGAGACACCTATAAGTTGTAACTTTCGATAACCTAATAAATTTGCTGCAATCCACAGTCTTTTATAACAGTTATGAAGATATACAGAATGACCATCATTAAATGTTCGTTCAGCATTGTTTTTTCTAAAAATCATCAATAATGAAGTAGATATTAATAAATAAAGAACTATATAAGTAGCGGTAGAATTATCAGGAATTATTTCAAAAATAGCTCTTGTAAAAAAATTAGTATTTGATATTTTTTCAACTTCAACCAGGGTCAAACTCTTCCCAATCAAATAACAAATCAGAATTGGAAATATAAAAATTAATACTAATGGTAAATAAAATTTTTGAGACCAAAAAAAGAATTTCTTAAATAATTTATTTTTTCGATTCATACGTATCTATACATCCTTAAAATAGATTAGAGTGGATTGCCACTTATTTGATTCCCTAAAGTAGAATCTACCAGCCCGAAGTCCAACTATCAAAAAGAATAACCTGTCATCATTATCTGAGATAATTTTTTCCCATGAGTTAATGTCAACACAAGATGCAGTAGGTATATCTTCAGGATGGGTATGCCATTCTCCAATTAAACTTATAAAACCTGAACTTTTACCAAAATAATCATCTGCAAACTTCTGGTGATATGGAGAAGTTTTTGAGAATTTAAATCTACTTCTTACATCATTATCCTGTGGTTCTGAAAAATTTATAATAAGTATCGAATTATTTAAAAGTCTCTTACCAACAAAAATACCACCTGCTTCAGGTTCCAAACCCAATTGCCTAAACTCTAGTAATGAATTAAAAATATCAGATGGTATTACAATTTGATATTTATTATTCAGATTTACATATATCAACTTTATAATCTCCGTTACACTCTGGACAAGATATATTTGTTCTTAAAGAAACATTTAATAAATCACTATTTTTTAAACAATTGTAGTATCGAACACTATATGTAAATCCTTCTTTTCCAAACTGTTTATCTGAACCAATTTCTGATACTAGTCTGTTTTCAGAAGAAAATTCCCCATCCAAGTACTGTAAATATACTTCTATAGCTTTATTTGCCAAAGAACTAGGCGCAATAACATTATAAGGAATAAATGAAGAATAGCAGCTAGCTAGACGCTTTTCAAATATTTGATTTTTCTCTGCAAAAGAGGCTCTATTATTAACAAGTTGCCCATCTTCATAGTTCATACACATATAGCATCCATTATTTTGCGGAGAAACTAGTAGGTTATGATACCCAACTCCATATGGATCTAACCAGCAATACAATACCGTTTTTCCAATCTTTCTGAAAAAATGATTAATTTCAAAATTAGTTTTAGTATCTCCGACACAAGAAAAAACAAAATCATATTCATAAAATAAATTTGGATTCTTCCGAACTATTTCTTGAAATCGGATACCCTCACATTCAATTTCTAAATCAGGATTTTCTTTTTTCAATCTATCTTCTAAAGCGTCTACTTTTTGAATATTATCTATTATACTATCCATACCTAAGTAGTGTCTTGAAATGTTATCGACCGTTAAAAAATCAGGATCTATTAAAAGAAGTTTCTCTATACCCATTTTAGATAAATTGTTTGCAACAAATGATCCTACAGATCCAAGTCCAACAATTACAACTTTTTTATTCAGAAAATCATATTCTTGGGATGTCCTACTCACTCTATACTCCTTGTCGAATCTTGTAATATATACTGGAGTAATATTGAAACTCCCATTTTTTGATTTTTTTGCCTTAGAACCAATTTTTTTTCTATCTTTATTTTTTTGTGGTACCTTATTATCAATTTTAAATGGATATTTGGAAGTTCTAGACTCAAAAAGCGCACCAAACAAAACATAATCATTATCAGATATAGGAAGTGATAAAATTAATATGAATGACTTTCGTTTCGTTTTACACCACTTTTGAAAGCGGCGTCTAACACCCGAAGATAGATTTCCTGTGATCATTTTCTTAAACGTTGCTTCTGTTAGTTCATTCAGGGGATTAGGAGGAATCACAGGATTCGAATCTTTAAGTGGAAGTATGTAAACATCTCTACTTTTTTTAGAATGTGGCGCAACACTCCCTTTGAGTTGTGAACCATAATTAAAAAGATGGAATTTCTGATTCGACAGGACTAATTCATATTTCTCAAATGTACTGACCCTGGATAAGTAACTTCGAATCTCTATATATTTTGTTTTTGACTTCAAACAACTGATATACCAATATGACAGAAACTCTTTCCTGAGCTCTTCGGTCATTTTTGGTGTATCCCAACTATCCAGTAATTCCTTTACTTTTTCACAGCAATCTTTTAATAATCCAAGTGGATTATTAAAGTCCCAAATTAAATTATCTTCTGAAATGTAACACAATTTCCCTTCGGAACCGACATGGCTGTACCATTTATTAAAATCCATAAAATTTGAAAGATAGATTTCAGGAAGTGAATGGGGAAAATCATTAGAAATGATAATTTTTAAGGTAAATTTTTTATATTGATAAAAATAGCATTCCTTATCTTCTAATTTCAGGCTCTCTAAAGGTATTTCGTCAAAGTATATCTGGAATATTTCTTTTTTTTCTAACATACACGCCTCTAAGCACTTGGATAATCACTGATTATAGCCCGAGTTCCAAAGTTTTCTGCTGTCTCTTTTTGTTCAATAATAGGAAAATCATCACCAAACTGTTTACTCAATACTTTTGTAGACTCACTTAAATCAGTAGAATTTATTGCCTCATCTAGTGAGTCTCTTAATTTTTCTAATTTATTCTTAAAGGCTTCCATTTGTATATTTGATACCCTTTCATATACATCAGTATATGGCTTAACCGGTAAATAAACCTCTAATCTCGGATAAAATAAGTTTCTATCAAAATCATATGTATCCGAAAATGAATTAATCATAGTATTTACTAAATTTCTTAAAGCTGAAATATCATCATAAGTAGTGTTTCCTGATAAATAGTCTACTTTTTTGCTTACAGAAAAATTACTGACAGCAAAAACTGAAATTCCAATTCCTGTCGGTCTATTATCTTGATTTTTAAATTTGAGATCTTTCCATCTTTTTAAGTAACGAATTACTCTCCGAAATTGGTTTCTGTCTTCTGAGTTCTCCATAGCATTATTAATTTTTTTCGTTAATTCTACAGGGTCTGCTTCCTCCCATTTAATATTTTCATAATTACTATTAAGTTTTCCTCTGGCTAAAAAATAGTTATCATTTTCAGTACAATACACCGCTATATCAATGTGAACATTATCTTCAGGAAATGATACTGTCACACATGGATTTTTTACTTTGACTCTATTTTCACCAAATTCGGAGACTAGTGCATCAAAAATAAATTTCTTTACTTCTTTAGGAGAATTCGAATGTCTATCAACATCGATTTTTAAACCTCTATCTAAGTCATAATCTCTTTCATCGATTGGCAAAATACCTGTGTAAGTTGAGTAGCTTCCTTGGTTGAAAAAGCTTTTTCCAAATTCTGAAACACCATTGTTAATTACTTCTTCAACCTCTTTACGTTTGTCGATTAAAACCTTTTTATCATCAGCATCTAGCTTAATTGTGTCGTGAAATTTAATAAACTGTGACTGTAAAGTTGGCATGAGTTCCTCCTTAAATTAAGGTCGTTATTTATCTTCATTATATCATGTAATACGACAATTGTTGAATTATTAATTGAATGATAAAAACTTCTCTATAATTAGTCTGTTATTTGTTATTATTGCTCTCTCGCCTACCTTGTCTAAATCTCTCAATGTTTTTTTCGAATTGTTCCATGTTAAGTTTATTTTTCGCTTCTTGGATCGACTTATCAAGACTTTGTTCCTCATCGGTTATAACGCTTTGAGATAATTCAACGTTCCTATCAGGCTTAAAATTTGTATCAAAGACCACATCTAGGAGTTGCTCTACTTTGGTTAGCTCACTATCTGACATCTCTGATAGTCGATGAATCAGTCGTTTAAATTGATCCTGATTCTGTTTTTTCTTTTGAAAAAATTTCATTATCTTCTCCTTCAATTGTAAAAAGGTAGCCCGCATAGGACTACCTGACTTATAAATCATCAATGGCTACTGAAATAGCCTGCAACTTTTTATTTTGGATTTTCTTTTCATCAATCAATTGATGAAGTTCTTCAATTTGCTTTTGACAGGCTGAAATATCCTTGTTATTTTGTGTAATGGTATCTGCCAAGTGTTGTTTATAGTCACTTGTGATATTTACCTTCTTCGGCTGACTTTGTTTAACGGTTGATGCGAGCGTTTGTACATCTTTAGATTCTGACTCCTTTTGTTGCTGTTCAAAAGCAGCCACATAATCTACTTCTTCAATTGGTTTTTCATCCTGTTTATGGAAGAGTGCTGCAATTTTTGCTCGTTCTTCATGGGAAGATGTTGGTTTCACATCATCTAGTGGCTGATCAAAATTCCAAGTTTTACTCATTCTATATCCTCATTTCTGTAATTTAGGTGTAGTGTGGTTTCTTTACCAAAGGCTTGCTCTAGTGCTTCATGAAATGACAACTGACTAGATTGTTGCCGTTTGATAAAGGTGCTATACATTGCAGTTTGTAGTTGGTCTCGATAGTGTTCCAATTTCTCCGTCTCACGTGAGACCCTTTCTTCTTGCCTAGCTACTTTTTCAGCCAGACGTTCAATCACACTCATAGGGTGTCCTCCTTGTCACTTTCTAGATTATGATAGTGGACTTGATTTTGTTATCACAATTCTAAAGCATGCCCCCATTTAGGTGGAGGATAATCTCTAATGACTTTTGTGTGGGCAGACTGGATAAGATCTCTTAAAGATAATTCCTTCTGCCGTTTCACAATATCATTCCAATCTGACTTTGTTTCAAGGCGCTGCAATGGTGGTAAATCTTGAGAAATCGGAAGTCCTTTATCTGACAGTTTCTGACAAAATTCTCTTCCTGCATCATCGTTATCAACAGCCATTGTTATGACGTTTGAATGGTTTTGGAAGAAGGTTGTCGTCTCTTGTATTGCCTGAAGATAATGACTAAGTCTGCTTGGTTTTACTGTATCTAAAAATGCCATTTTTCCCCGTTCCTCTGTTGCTAGACGTAAGGTCTGATAAGCAATCACAGAAAGTTTTAAACCTTCCATTGAAATCAGGCGAACATCGGATAATTGCTTTTTGTAAAGCTGATAATAACTCATCATATCGATAACTGATTCACAAAAAATGAGTCGCTTAGGATTCCCAATATCGAAACTAATACCGACATAGCCATGAGATCCTTTCATGATTTTCTTCAAATAACCACGTTTGTGTCTTTCTTCATTTTTGACGAGACCTTGAAGGCTTGCGGCCTGTAAAACACCATTATGGTCATAGCTTTTAAACACTAAAACTGACTCCGCTTGATAAGTAGCTTGAGCAAGCAATCCTTGTCTGCCAAAGGAATTGATAGTCTGATTACTTAGTCCACGGATGTCTTTCAAGTAAGTACGTGCTTGCTGAAAGGGTTCTTCACGCAAATAATATTGAAATGGTTGATAAACCTCTTCTATTACTTTGGTCTGTTCAAAATCCCCGGTTTCAAGATAAGATACAGCCTCTTTGAAAGAAACACCTGCCACTAACTGAACAAAGTCAATTACATCCCCTTGTAAATCTCTTGAAAACCATTTGAAAGTATTTGTATCGGCAAAAATTCGAAAGGAATCATGGTCTGGGTGTTCATAAATGTGTCCTGATAAACGTCTGAAGGAATAACCCAGACTCTCAGCCACATCTAAAATAGCCTTTTGTTTTACTGCTTTAATTCGTGTCATCTTGTCTCCCTATCAAAAAAAGCAGAAGACTGTCTCCTGCTAGTTGTTCTCGCTTGTTGTAGTTCCTTGGATTGTTGGTATGCTGGAATTGGCTCCATCTATTGCTTCTTTCATGTCCTCAAGTTTCCCATTCCAAATGGTCAACTGATTAACCAGGAGCTTGTCGGAAACTTTGGAGTAGGATAACATAACCGTCTTGGTTTCTGTCTGAGTGGTTCGCTGTTGTTGCTCACTCAAATTAGAAACATAGGTCACTTGATAGGTAACTTCCGCAAGTGCAACATTGCTTTCTGTATTGACATAGATACTGGCTAATTCAAATCGGTAGTCAAGCATATAATCTTTATAAACTTGATTGATCGCTTTATTCTGATTTGCTTCCTCTTCTGAAAATGCTGAGTCCGTCATATAGGGCTTGATACGGTTGTTATTCTCGCCTAGCTTTTCCTTGGTATAGTATTGCGTGAGAAATTCCTTGACCAGTTCATCAGAGAGAACACTTGCCTTTTCTTTTTCTTTCTCTTTAGTCAATAGTTTCTGTGCTTCAGTCCGGATTTGCTTGTTAGTATGATTAGTCACGGATTGAGAACCAATGGTGTATCCCATCATCACCATAAAACTAGTCACAGCTAGACCACCAAGACCAGTCAAAAGCCTCGCTTTCATTTTGTTTAACATCAATAGTGCCTTCTCCTTTTTTCATAAGATAGCACCATCATAACAAGATTGACTTGGAGAAGTTATCACAAGAAAA
>NZ_JBEHGL010000031.1:0-12630 GCF_040225085.1 Streptococcus jiangjianxini
ATATTCAAAACGTTGGTTGGATACCAGCCGTTAGAGAAGGCCAAGCAAGTGGTCAGGAGAGTTCTAATCGTCAAATCGAGGCAGTGAGAATTGCTTTAGTTGGTGAGATTAGTCAGCACTATGATGTCTATTATCGCGTTCATAGCCAGAATAAAGGATGGTTAGGTTGGGCAAAGAACGGTTCAAGTGCTGGGACGGAGGGTTTTTCTTTGGGCGTTGAAGGTATCGAGGTTACCTTAGTTAAAAAAGGTGGTTCTGCTCCAGGAACAACAGTTAAGTCTTTTGAGAAGAAAATAAGCGCAGTCAAGACTCCTTCAATAGTCCTAATGTCGTCTGCTTCACAAGGTAATTATTCAAAAGTTAATAAAATTGTCTATTTAGATGCTGGTCATGGCGGTGCTGACCCTGGTGCTGCTTATGCAGGCATCACTGAAAAATCTCTAAATTTAAGAATGCAATCCCTTGTTCGCGCGAAACTAGAACGATTAGGTTATAGAGTCATTACGACACGTGATACTGATTCTTATTTGGACTTGTTACCTCGTTCCAAGAAAGCTAACCAAAGTTTAGCAGATTTGTTTGTAAGTATTCATTTTAATGCTTCAACAAGTCCTTCTGCAAACGGTATTGAAACTTATTACTATCAATATTATCCTGAATATCAGCCAGCAATTAATAAAACTTACCATGAAAATGCGGAGCGCTTAAAAAGGAGTGCTACCCTTGCAACTGCCATTCAAACTGCAGCCATCAGAGCGACAGGAGCTAAAGATAATGGTGTCTTAAGAAATACATTTGCTGTATTAAGGGAAACGACTGCACCAGCGGTACTGTTAGAATTGGGCTACATGTCTAACTATGCGGAAAGAAATCGTATCACTAAAGGAGATTATCAAGAAAAATTGGCTAATGCCATTGTGAGTGGCATTTTGAGTTATTATAAGACTTATTCTATTTAATAAAAATTAAAAAATCTGCTCGCTGGAGTGGATTTTTTGGTATAATCAGTGAAGATAATAGAGAAGAGGTACGTTTATGTCTTATCCAAATCTTTTAGAACGCTTTTTAACATACGTAAAGATTAATACTCGTAGTGATGAATCTAGCCAGTCAACACCAAGTACGCAGAGTCAAGTTGATTTTGCTTTGACCGTTTTAAAGCCTGAGATGGAAAAAATTGGTTTACAAAATGTTCATTATTTAGAATCAAATGGTTATATTGTAGGAACTCTACCAGCTAACTCTGACAAGTTCAACTATAAAATTGGTTATATTTCGCATATTGACACAGCTGATTTTAATGCAGAAGGAATTAAGCCGCAAATTATTGAGAGTTACGATGGTTCAGAGATTCCATTGGGAGATTCAGGATTTCAGTTGTCACCAATGGATTTTCCTAATTTAAAAAATTACCATGGTCAGACGTTAATTACAACAGATGGAACGACACTCTTAGGAGCTGATGATAAGTCTGGGATAGCTGAAATCATGACTGCTATCGAGTATTTTACAAGTCATCCAGAAATCGAACACGGTGAAATTCGCGTTGGCTTCGGACCAGACGAGGAAATTGGCGTTGGTGCTGATAAGTTCGATGTTGATGATTTTGACGTGGACTTTGCCTACACGGTTGATGGTGGACCACTTGGAGAGTTACAATTTGAGACATTTAGTGCAGCTGCAGCTGATATTACGTTTAAAGGACGAAATGTCCATCCAGGCACTGCTAAGAATCAGATGGTGAATGCTTTTCAACTGGCGATTGATTTTCACAATGCTCTTCCAGAATCAGATCGTCCAGAATTAACCGAAGGTTACCAAGGCTTCTATCATCTTCATGGATTTGATGGTACAGTTGAAGAAGCTTATAGTTCCTATATTATCCGCGATTTTGAGACTGAATCTTTTGAAGCACGGAAGCAATTAATGATAGATATTGCTTCAAAAATGAATGAAGATTTCGGCGAAGAGCGTGTTCTTGTTAGTTTGAAAGATCAGTACTATAATATGCGTCAGGTGATCGAAAAAGATATGACTCCTATCAATCTTGCTAAAGAAGTGATGGAAAATCTTGATATTAAACCAATTATTGAACCTATTCGTGGTGGGACAGATGGCTCTAAGATTTCCTTCATGGGAATCCCAACTCCTAATATTTTTGCCGGCGGAGAAAACATGCATGGGCGTTTTGAATTTGTCAGTCTTCAAACTATGGAGAAAGCTGTTGATGTTATTATCGGAATATCGAGTTATGTCAACTAGCTTTTTGAAAGATTGCTGGAAGTATGATAGAATAGGCTTGGGGGTTACCATTTATGATTAAAATTTTTGGTAAAATAAGATACCATTGGCAACCTGAACTCTCGTGGCTTTTAATTTATTGGTCATTGACGATTGCGCCAATCTTTATAGGGCTATCCTTACTATTTGAACGGACGAAAATACCTGTGACCTTCTTTTTATCCTTTGCTTTATTTCTGGTACTATTGGGATTTGGGTTGCACCGTTTCTTCGTTATCGGGGAAGAAGATCAATTAAAAATTGTATCTATGGATGTTTTCAAACCACAAAATGTTAAGATCTCTAATATCAAAAAGATTGAAGTAACCAAATTAAGCATTACATTGATATTTAATGATGACGCAAAAAAACGCATATTTTATATGCGTAAATGGCCTAAAAAATATTTTTTAGATGCTTTGGCTGTTCACCCTTACTTTAAGGGAGAAGTTGAATTAATGGATAATTTTATTGAGTTAGATTATTTTGAAGCATACAAAAATGAAAAAACTCCTAAAGTATTAGAGCCTTAGTTGGACATTTTTTTACAGCTTCTAATGTAGCAAGATCGTTATCTGGGAATACAGCTACTAATTCATCGCTATCTGTAAATTTAACGATACCATCGTCGTGGTAATCAAAGGCATTAGAGTAGGTCTGACAAAGACCGCAGGCGATACATTTTTCTGGAATAAGTGATACTTTCATAGTATTATTGTAATATGATTTTATTTATTTAACAAGGGGGAAATCATGGCCAAGAAACCATGGGAATCGAAGATTTTCGAAAATAAAAAGGACAGTGGTAGACAAACGTCTCGAAAGGAAAAAAATAGTGGTTTGCTAAGCACTCCCTTATTGACAGGTCTTCTTAGTGTCTTTTTCTTAATCGTTGTAGGTATTTTGATTGTTGTTTTCTATACTTCTAATGGTGGTAGTGATGAAGCAAAAGCAACGTCTGGTTTCTACCGTTCGTCACAATCTAAAGCAAAGGAAGAAAAAGAAACAAAGACTTCTAAAGCTAAATCTGAGTCTGATAAAAAAGCTAAATCATCCAAAGCAGATACGAAGAAGTCTAAAAAGAAAGCAGCTTCCAAAGCTTCTAAAAAAGAAAAATCTAAAGGTTCTTCGATCAAAGCGTCTAGTTCCGCAGCGTCATCGTCAGAAACTGCCGCGAGTTCATCAACAACTGTGACAGAAGAGACAACACCATCAACGGAACCTTCTACAGGCGGCCAAACAATTGTTGTTCAACCTGGTGAAGGTGCAGCTTCCATTGCAGCTCGAGCAGGTATTTCAATCGAACAATTGCAAGCCTTAAATCCGCAAAATATGACTATGGGTTACTGGTATGCCAATCCAGGTGATCAGGTTAACATCAACTAGAATAGAAAAAGAGGACATCATGAAAGCTATTAAAATTGCTATTGATGGCCCTGCTTCAAGTGGTAAAAGTACAGTAGCCAAGATTATTGCTCGTAATCTTGGCTATACTTATCTTGATACAGGGGCTATGTACCGTTCTGCGACTTATCTTGCTTTGAAGCATCAATTAGATGATTCAAAAGTAGGGGATATTCTTGAAAAGTTAGCGGAATATCCTATCTCTTTTGGTAAAAATGAGAATGGACAACAAACAGTCCTATTAGGTAGCATCGATGTGACGGATGCCATTCGTCAACCAGACGTGACTAATAACGTTTCCTGGGTGTCTGCTTTGCCAGAAGTTCGTGAGGAGCTTGTCGCTCAGCAACAACGGATTGCTGCACAAGGTGGTATTATCATGGATGGACGTGATATTGGAACAGTGGTACTACCAGATGCAGAATTAAAAATCTTTTTAGTGGCTTCAGTTGAAGAGCGAGCAGAACGCAGGTTTAAAGAAAATCAAGAAAAAGGCATCATGACGGATTTTGAGACCTTGAAAGATGAGATTGCTGCACGCGATTATAAAGACAGTCATCGTAAAGTGTCTCCTTTAAAAGCAGCAGATGATGCTATTATCTTCGACACAACTGGCATATCGATAGAGGATGTTGTTGATTTTATTCAAAAAAAAGCAAAGAAAATCATTGACAAAGGATAATCAACTTGTTATTATAGTAACAATGAGAAAAGCAGAAGTGAGAACTTCTCGCCTTGCGACTAACGTTGTCTGGCCCTACATGTCAAGTTTCTTTATAGAAACATAATGTGTGCGGGCTTGGTTTGTCAAGTCCGTTTTGTTTTTCTCTAAAAAAATAAAGAGGTGAAGATCATAGCTAAAAAAGATCTATTCATCAACGACGAAATTCGTGTTCGCGAAGTTCGTTTAGTTGGTCTTGAAGGTGAACAATTAGGTATCAAACCATTATCAGAAGCTCAATCAATTGCAGATCAAGCTAATGTTGATTTAGTGCTCATCCAACCACAAGCCACTCCGCCTGTTGCTAAAATTATGGACTATGGTAAGTTCAAATTTGAGTATCAGAAGAAACAAAAAGAACAACGTAAGAAACAAAGCGTTATAACGGTAAAAGAAGTTCGTCTTAGTCCTGTTATTGATAAAGGAGACTTTGAAACAAAACTTCGTAACGGCCGTAAGTTTCTTGAAAAAGGAAATAAGGTTAAGGTCTCTATTCGTTTTAAAGGACGTATGATTACTCATAAAGAGATTGGAGCAAAAGTGTTGGCTGAGTTTGCTGAAGCAACTCAAGATATTGCGATCATTGAGCAAAGGGCTAAAATGGATGGTCGTCAAATGTTCATGCAACTTGCACCGATTCCAGACAAGAAATAACTTGTCAGATTATATTTATCCATAGGAGAAGAAAAATGCCAAAACAAAAAACACACCGTGCATCAGCTAAACGTTTTAAACGTACAGGTTCAGGCGGATTGAAACGCTTCCGTGCTTTCACGTCTCACCGTTTCCACGGGAAAACTAAAAAGCAACGTCGCCATCTTCGTAAAGCGTCAATGGTTAACGCTGGAGATTTCAAACGTATCAAAGCAATGCTTACTCGCCTTAAATAATTAGGTTTGTAAACATTAATAGTATTATTCAGAATTATTCGGAGGAAAATATAAATGGCTCGTGTTAAAGGTGGCGTTGTATCACGCAAACGTCGTAAACGTGTTTTAAAATTAGCTAAAGGTTACTATGGAGCAAAACACATCTTGTTCCGTACTGCAAAAGAGCAAGTAATGAACTCTTACTACTATGCATACCGTGACCGTCGTCAGAAAAAACGTGATTTCCGTAAACTTTGGATCACACGTATCAATGCGGCTGCTCGTATGAATGGTTTGTCATACTCACAATTGATGCATGGTTTGAAATTGGCTGAAATTGAAGTTAACCGCAAAATGCTTGCTGATTTAGCCGTTAATGATGCAGCAGCGTTCACAGCTCTTGCAGATGCTGCTAAAGCAAAACTTGGTAAATAATCATATTTAATGAATTGATTTATTCGACGCCCTAAAATAGTAAGGCGTCGTTTAATTGGCTCATTGTCAACTGTAGTGGGTTGACTTATAGCTAACACCGAGAGAGAATCAGATGTTTCTCTCTTTTGTTATGTTCAAAGCAAGATAAATCAGGTTTTTGAAGTTTTCAAAGTTCCGAAATTCAAAAGCATTTCGTTTAATGACTTTAATAAGGTTGTTGAGGGCCTCTAGTTTGTCGTGAGATAAACAAACTTGTTCTTTTTCTTAGTCTTACTTTTTGCTATAATAGAGGGTAACCATTAAATAACATAGGATAAAAAGATGAATATCGAAGAATTAAAAAAACGTCAGGAGAAGATTCGTAACTTTTCCATTATTGCCCATATCGATCACGGGAAATCGACGCTGGCAGACCGTATTTTAGAAAAAACTGAGACTGTTTCTAGTCGTGAAATGCAAGCACAATTACTTGATAGCATGGACTTGGAGCGTGAACGTGGTATTACTATTAAACTGAATGCTATTGAGCTCAACTATACAGCAAAAGATGGTGAAACGTATATCTTTCATTTAATCGACACGCCTGGACACGTGGACTTTACCTATGAGGTATCACGTTCCTTGGCAGCGTGTGAGGGAGCTATTTTAGTTGTTGATGCGGCTCAAGGTATCGAGGCTCAGACGCTAGCTAATGTCTATTTGGCTTTGGATAATGATTTGGAAATTATGCCGGTCATTAATAAAATTGATCTTCCAGCGGCAGATCCTGAACGCGTGCGAGCAGAAGTGGAAGATGTTATTGGTCTTGATGCGTCGGATGCTGTTTTGGCATCTGCTAAAGCTGGGATTGGTATTGATGAGATTCTTGAACAGATCGTGGAAAAAGTTCCTGCACCATCTGGTGACGTCGAAGCCCCTCTTCAAGCCCTTATTTTTGACTCTGTTTATGATGCTTACCGTGGAGTCATCCTCCAAGTGCGTGTGACTAACGGTTTGGTTAAGCCGGGCGACAAGATTCAACTCATGTCAAATGGTAAAACATTTGATGTAACCGAAGTTGGTATATTTACACCTAAAGCCGTTAGCCGTGATTATTTAGCAACTGGAGATGTTGGCTATATTGCAGCATCCATTAAAACAGTAGCTGACACTCGTGTTGGTGATACTATCACCTTGGCCGATAATCCAGCAAGTGAGCCTTTATCTGGTTACAAACAGATGAATTCAATGGTGTTTGCAGGTCTCTATCCGATCGAATCAAATAAATATAATGACTTGCGTGAAGCGCTGGAGAAGCTTCAATTGAATGATGCTAGTCTGCAATTTGAACCTGAAACATCTCAGGCGTTAGGATTTGGTTTTCGTTGTGGATTCCTAGGTTTACTTCATATGGATGTGATTCAGGAGCGTTTAGAACGTGAGTTTAATATCGATTTAATTATGACAGCTCCATCGGTTGTTTATAATATTAATACGACAGATGGGGAAATTTTAGAAGTATCAAATCCTTCTGATTTTCCTGAACCTACGCGTATCGATTCTATCGAGGAGCCATATGTCAAAGCTCAAATTATGGTGCCACAGGAGTATGTTGGTGCTGTGATGGAGTTGGCCCAGCGTAAACGCGGTGACTTTGAGACTATGGAATATATTGATGATAATCGTGTTAATGTTATCTATCAGATTCCACTGGCTGAGATTGTCTTTGATTTCTTTGATAAATTAAAATCGTCAACTCGTGGCTATGCTAGTTTTGACTATGAAATTTCTGAATACCGTCGCTCGCAATTGGTTAAAATGGATATCTTGCTCAATGGTGATAAGGTTGATGCTCTTAGCTTTATTGTTCATAAAGAATTTGCCTATGAGCGTGGGAAATTAATTGTGGATAAGCTTAAAAAAATCATTCCTCGCCAACAATTTGAAGTACCTATCCAAGCAGCAATTGGTCAAAAAATTGTGGCACGAACTGATATCAAAGCGCTTCGTAAAAATGTTTTGGCTAAATGTTACGGTGGTGATGTTTCTCGTAAGCGTAAACTCCTTGAAAAACAAAAAGCTGGTAAAAAACGCATGAAATCCATCGGCTCGGTTGAAGTACCTCAGGAAGCCTTCTTGAGCGTGCTTTCAATGGATGACGAGGAGAAGAAATAAAAAAAATGAGTCCTGGAAATCAGGCCTCATTTTTTTTGATCGTATCTTTTTCTTTAGAGCTAGAAAACAAGGGGGGATAGATAGGGAGTTAAATTTATAGTGAAAAAGATTGTCTAAGATTGTTATGACAAAGTAGATATCGCTCAACAAAATGAAAAAGTATAACGGTGATATCATATTGGTATGGGATACACCTGAGCTGCTTTATGGTCCTAATCTTGAATACTTGGCTTTGTAAGTGTTCCAATAACAAAAGTTTCAATGCATCAAAAAAAGCAGTGACTAACACCTGCTTTCTTTTGAGAGAAAACTCTCTTATTTACGAGCCAAAAGATCGCGGATCTCTGTAAGAAGAAGCTCTTCATTGGAAGGTGCGACTTCTTCAACAACTTCTTCTTGTTTTGGCATGAATTTAGTTGCAGCTTTGACGATAAAGAAGAGAATAGTACCAACAATCAAGAAATTAAGTACAGCACTCAAAAAGCTACCATAAGCAACACCATTCCATGTTAATTCAGCGATACGTTCTGCACCGACTGCTTTTAAAACAGGGTTTAATAAAAGAGGAGTGATGATATCTTCTACCAATGAAGTAATGATGGCACCAAATGCAGCACCAAAGATAACAGCAACAGCCAAATCAAGGACATTACCTTTAAACAAAAAAGCTTTTAATTCTTTAAGCATATTCGATTCCTTTCTCTATTAGATTTCATTATACAATAAAGAAGGATTAGGAGCAAGGAATTTGAATTTTTTATTTTACACGTGATATTGATAATGTTATAATGTAACGTAAGGCAAAATTGGACTTTTGTGGAGGTGATGTTGTGATTTTGGATAAAGAAACCATTGCTAAAATCAAGCAGGAAACCAATATTGTAGATATTATTGGTGAGGTTGTAGCTCTTTCAAAAACAGGACATAACCACCTAGGACTTTGTCCTTTTCATAAGGAAAAAACGCCATCATTTAACGTTATCGAAGATAAGCAGTTCTATCATTGCTTCGGTTGTGGAAAATCAGGTGACGTTTTTAAATTTCTAGAGGAGTATAGACAAATTCCTTTTAAGGAAGCTGCCTCTGTTTTGGCTGAACGTTTGGGAATGTCCATTCAAGTGACTCAAACCAACTATCAACAGAGTAGACATCCTCATGAATCACTCTTTCAAATAAATGCTGATGCTAATAAATTCTTCCAAGCAGTCTTGATGACCACGAAGCAAGGAGAAGCAGCGCGACAGTATTTATACGATAGAGGACTAACGGATGAGTTAATTAAACATTTTCAAATTGGACTATCTCCTGAAGAACCCGATTATTTATTCAAATCTTTATCGAATAAATATGATGAGGAGACTATTTTAGCTTCAGGTCTCTTTAATTTATCTGAAGAATCAAATCGTATCTACGATGCCTTTCAAAATAGAATTATGTTTGCTCTTACGAATGACCAAGGAAAAGTGATTGGTTTTTCTGGTCGTATCTGGACAGAGCAAGCTAAAGAAAAGCATCAAGCAAAATATAAAAACACGCGTTCAACTCCAATATTTAATAAATCCTACGAATTTTACCACCTGAATCAGGCTAAGCCAGTGATTGCTAAAAAGCGCGAAGTCTATCTTATGGAGGGGTTTATGGATGTGATAGCAGCTTATCGAGCAGGTGTGGTAAATGCGGTGGCGTCTATGGGAACAGCTTTGACGCAGGAACATGTGAGTCACTTGAGTCAATTTACCAAAAAGGTTGTGTTAACATATGATGGTGATGACGCAGGGCAAAATGCTATCGCTAAATCGTTAGAAATCCTTTCTCAATTTTCTATAGATATTGTCAAAATGCCTCAGGGAATGGACCCGGATGAGTATTTGAAAACTACCTCAACAGATGAATTAGCTGGTCTATTAGACAGATCTCGCATTAGTCAGGTAGAGTTTTGGATGCATTACCTATTGCCTGAGAATATTGATAACCTTCAAAGTCAAATTGCTTATGTCGAAAAGATTGCTGATGTCATTGCCAAAGAGCAGTCAATAACGGCTCAAAATACCTACATCAATAAAGTTGCGGATCTCCTTCCGGATTTTGATTATCATCAGGTTGAACAGTCGGTTAATAGTCGTCGTATTTCTTTGCGGCAAGATATGGTTCCATCACAAGTGGTTGAACCAGTCTATGTTGATATGCCGATTGTCAAACAGGTAACTGCTCTAAGAAAGACTGAAAATCATCTCTTTCATCGGATGCTTTTTCATCCAGTGATTTTAAATGATTTTAAGCTGAGACAAGATTTTCAATTCAACACCCCAGAGCTAGCTGAATTGTATCAACTGCTAGTGACTAATGGAGATATTACATCTTATGACTTGTCTGGAGAACCAGAGGCAGTACAGCAGGCTTATTATCAAGTTCTAGAGGAGCAGCTACCAGAAGAGGTAGGTGACAATGAAATTTCTGACTTGGAGAGGCATCGTGATCGTTTGTTAGCGCAAAATGATATGCGCAAACAAAGTCAATTGATTAAAGATACTAGTAATCAAGGTGATCAAGAGAGTGCACTTGCCGCCTTAGAAGCACTTATTGCACAGAAAAGAAGCATAGAATAGAGGGAATTATGGCAGAAAAAACCAAAGAAATAACAACTTTTAACGTTCAAGTTGCTGATTTTATTCGTAACCATAAGCAAGCGGGGACTGCCGTCGATACAGAAGTTACTGAAAAATTAGTGATTCCCTTTAGTTTAGACGCTGATCAAATAGATGATCTTTTGGAGCGTTTGACAGATGGTGGAATTGCTATTACAGATAAGGATGGCAATCCGTCTACTAAATACGTTGTTGAAGCACCAAAACCGGAAGAGTTAACTGACGAAGAACTTCTTGGTAGTAATTCAGCAAAAGTAAATGACCCAGTCCGTATGTATTTAAAAGAGATTGGTGTTGTGCCTCTTTTGACGAATGAGGAAGAAAAAGCACTGGCTATTGCTGTTGAAAATGGTGACCTTCAAGCTAAACAACGTCTTGCTGAAGCTAACCTACGTCTGGTGGTTTCGATTGCTAAACGTTATGTTGGTCGTGGCATGCAGTTCTTGGATTTGATTCAAGAAGGCAACATGGGATTGATGAAAGCAGTTGATAAATTTGACTATTCAAAAGGTTTTAAGTTTTCAACTTATGCCACTTGGTGGATTCGTCAAGCCATTACACGTGCTATCGCAGACCAAGCTCGTACCATTCGTATTCCAGTACACATGGTTGAAACAATCAACAAGCTTGTGCGTGAACAACGTAATCTTTTACAAGAATTAGGACAAGATCCAACACCAGAACAAATTGCGGATCGCATGGATATGACACCCGATAAAGTTCGTGAAATTCTTAAAATTGCTCAAGAACCAGTTTCTCTCGAGACCCCTATTGGTGAGGAAGATGATAGTCATTTAGGTGATTTCATTGAGGACGAAGTTATTGAAAATCCAGTTGATTACACAACGCGTGTTGTGCTACGCGAGCAGTTGGATGATGTTCTTGATACATTGACAGATCGTGAGGAAAATGTTCTTCGCCTTCGTTTTGGTTTGGACGACGGAAAAATGCGTACGCTTGAAGATGTTGGTAAAGTTTTTAACGTTACTCGTGAACGTATCCGTCAAATTGAAGCTAAAGCCCTACGTAAACTCCGCCATCCAAGCCGCAGCAAACAACTTAAAGACTTTATGGAGGACTAAAACAGTCTGGGAATAGACTACTGTTTTAGGCGCTTTACCATAGTCAAGTTACAAAGGCGTTTTTAACCACTAATTGCAAAAAAGAAGTAGCGGCTTGCGCGATTCTTATCTACCTCCTAGAGTGTTTTAAATACCTTAATTCCAAAAGAGTCATTGTGAAAGGGAAAATATGTCAGAAGTTATCAATTATACGGAAAAAGAAATTGCTAATATTAAAGAGCGTATTTTTGAGGCTCTTGAAGAAGTTATTGATCCTGAGCTTAGTATTGATATTATTAATCTTGGTTTGATTTATGAAATTCATTTTGAACAAGATGGTAAAACGCAAATTGACATGACTTTAACGACAATGGGATGTCCATTAGCCGATCTCATTACAGATCAAATTTATGACGTTTTGAAATCTGTTCCAGAAGTGAGAGATCCAAAAGTTCGTTTAGTATGGACACCAGCCTGGTCGGTAGATCGTCTGAGTCGCTACGCGAGAATAGCATTAGGAATTCGATAAAAAAGGAGGAAGAGTTGTGAAAACACTTAGTATAGTAGTACCGTGCTATAATGAGGAAGAGACAATTCTTCCTTTTTTAACAACAGTACAAAACGTTGAAAAGAAGCTAACGGATGACTTAATCTTTGACTATTGTTTTATTAATGATGGCTCTGTCGATGCTACACTTGATATATTAAGAGAAATTTCAAAAAAATATATCAATGTTCATTTCCTATCACTTTCGCGAAATTTCGGTAAAGAAGCCGCTTTGTTAGCAGGACTAGAGGAAGTAAGGGGAGACTATGTTACTGTCATGGATGCAGATTTGCAGGACCCTCCAGAATTACTCCTTGAAATGTATGCTAAAATTCAAGAAGGTTATGATGTTGTTGGGACGCGAAGGGCTGATCGTAAAGGAGAACCCACGACAAACGCATGAAAATCCCTAATCTATTTCTCTGGCTTCGAAGCTATGTTTGCCTTACAGTAATCGTTTTAAATACTGGTCAAAGGACAGACTAAGGACAAATTTTTTACGTCGCATGCTCAT
>NZ_JBEHGL010000032.1:0-12197 GCF_040225085.1 Streptococcus jiangjianxini
CTTTGATGATCTCGCTACGTTTCATACCGGCATTGTGAAGGTCAACGATTTGTTGCTTAAAGTCATCACTAAATTGACGACGTACTTTTCTAGACATATCTTTTCTCCTGTTTTTGATTACTATAGAACACTTTATAAATTCTGTCTAGTTTAGTGTAACCGATTCAACCTTAAATCAAGATGTGTTCTCTATTTATAATGTAACCTTTTATATCTCTTTGATAATTGTTATCATCTATACCTCTTATTCAGCGTATAGTTTGTGGCAATCACAGGGAAGAAAATAATGTTATAAACTTGTAAGGCTAGTAAAAGAGTTATTGATCTTAGAGCTACGACGATAGAGGAAAATTGTCAGTAAAGAAAAAATCTCCAGAGTCAGACGACGACTTTGGAGATTTTTCGATAGATAGTCTTTTGAATTCACTTTGATACGTGGTCACTTTCGAACTTGCCCTACTCATACTCTTCGAAAACCCCAAACAGCCCTTGTTGACTTGATTTGATGAAGACAGCTCTATCTGTATCGGCGTCGCCTAGTCTGCTTTTGACTTTCATTGAGTATTAAGTGCTGTTCTGCGTCTTTTCTGTTCCTTGTTCTGAAAGTTAATTCATTTGACGATACTCTGGTATTGAACGCCTACCTTTATTCCTCATGCTCTAACCTCTTGCTTCAATGCAGGAGGTTTTTGGCAGCAAAAAGAGCCCTTTTCAGGACTCTTCATTTTTATGATAATGATGGATTACAAACGAGCGTTAAGTTCTGCGCCGAGGTCTTCAAATCCTGGTTTACCGAGAAGGGCAAACATGTTTTTCTTGTAGGCTTCAACACCTGGTTGGTCAAATGGGTTAACACCATTGAGGTAGCCCGAAAGACCGATAGCCAATTCGAAGAAGTAAATAGCATATCCGAGTGTAAATTCGTTTTGTTCTGGAAGAGTCACAAACATGTTTGGTACGCCACCATCGGTGTGGGCAAGAAGAACACCATCCGTTGCTTTTTTGTTAACAAAGTCAACATCTTTACCTTGGAGGTAACCGAGTCCATCAAGATCTTCAGTCATTTCAGGGATAAGAACGTTTTTGCGTGGTTTATCAACACGAATAACTGTTTCGAAGAGGTTACGGTAACCTTCTTGGATGAATTGACCAAGTGAGTGAAGGTCTGTTGAGAAGTTAGCAGAAGTTGGGTAGATTCCTTTTTGGTCTTTACCTTCTGATTCACCAGCTAATTGCTTCCACCATTCGCCGAAGTACTGAAGTGATGGCTCATAGTTAGCCAAGATTTCAGTCACATAGCCTTTGCGGTAAAGTACATTACGAACGGCTGCGTACTGGTAAGCGATGTTTTCAGAGATTTTATCTGAAGACAATTCTTTACGTGCAGTGTTAGCACCTTCCATAAGGGCAGTGATGTCAGCACCAGCAGCTGCAATTGGAAGAAGTCCTACAGCTGTAAGGACTGAGAAACGTCCCCCAACATTATCTGGAACAACATAAGTTTCCCAGTTGTTAGCGTCAGCTTCGACTTTAACAGCCCCTTTAACTTTATCAGTTGTTGCATAGATACGTTTGTTAGCTTCTTCTTGGCCATATTTTTTAACCAAAAGCTCTTTGAAGACACGGAAAGCAATAGCAGGCTCAGTTGTTGTTCCTGATTTTGAAATCACGTTGACTGAGAATTCTTTATCTTGAACATATTCTACTAAATCAGCAAGGTAGGTTGATGAGATAGAATTACCTGCGTAAAGGATTTGAGGAGCTTTACGCTCTTCTGCTGTTTGCAAGTTAGCAAAGTGGTTGTTTAAGAAATCAATAGCAGCTTTAGCACCGAGGTAAGAACCACCGATACCGATGACAACAAGTACATCGCTGTCAGATTGGATTTTTTTAGCAGCTTCTTGAATACGAGCAAATTCTTCCTTGTCGTAGTTTTCTGGAAGATCAAGCCATCCTAGAAAATCTGATCCAGGTCCAGTACCTTGACGAAGCATACTGTCTGCTGCCGTTACTGATGCTTGCATGTAATCAAGTTCATGCGGTGCAACAAATTGATCGAGAACTTTTGAATAATCAAATTGAATGTGTGTCATTTTAATACTCCTGTTAATTTTGGATTCAGATACTATCATACTCTTTTGTGAGACTTTTTTCAATCATTTCAAATTATTTTTGTAAAATAATGTAAGCGTTATAAACAGTTTTAAATCAAAGTTTACTGTTACAGAAAGTTTCTTGAAAATAATGATTATATTTCAGAAAATCAATAGTGTGATTTGATGATTTCAACACGTGTGATAACTCCTTCTTTCATATTGTCAACACGTAAGGCAAGGTCTTTAATATGAATAAATGCTCCGATGGCAACAGTTTTATCTTCTGCTTTAAGATGGCGAGCCATAAAGTCACGCATTAATTCCTTGTCTTTGCAAGGAATATCAACACGAGCCAGAAGGTTAGCCATTTTAACAGTTTGACTACCTCGGACGATGATGCTATTAGGGTCATCGAAGTGACTGAGAAGGAATTTACGTGATGCAAAAAGGATTGCCAAACTAATAACCGTTAGTAAAGTGTCCAAGGCACTACCGTGAGAAACGACCAGTTGACGAGCTAAAGCAAAGAGTAGGACTTCAATGATGGTACTTGACGTGTGTTTAGTCAACATTTTAATCAATTCGACCCCAATGGCAATGCTCATCGCTTGATTAAGAAAATGTTGCAGATAATGTTCAATGGTGTTATTTGACTGAAAAACGCCTGATATATCAAAGACCAACCGGGCTGTTAGGGTTGCTAAAACAACGGCTAGAATAATTGAAATGATAATTTCAACATAGAAGGACAACTCATAAAGTGTAGTCTGGAAAAATTTTCGCATAAAGACTCCTGATACAGTAGATTGGAAAGGTTAGTTTTCCTTGTTCTTATAGTAACATAAATGAGCTTTCAAGGTGGGAAGCATTTCTTGAAAATGTGAAATCCTTTATATCAAAAAAACTAGCCAGTTAAAAAACTAACTAGTTGAATGAAATGCTTTATAGCAAGGTTAGCACATCGATGTCAGGTCGAGGGGCTGCATCTTTATGATAACGGATTGGCAAGATAATGAGGGAGATAACCATTGTGACACCAGCAATCATGACCAATTGCAAGAGTGGGTCGGTATCTGTGCTTGTTTTGAAGATAGTATCTTGGATTAATTGCCATGATGATGAGACAGGAAGGTATGGACGAATAGCTTTTAGCGCAGGTGCCATGAGGTATTCTGGGATCATAGTACCTGCTGTCACAACTTGGGCTAATGTTAAAGGTAGGGTGACAAGGAAAGCAACTGCTCCAAGGACCATATAAATAGCTAAAATCAGTTGGAAGCTAACAAAGGTATTGAGGCTTAGAATACCAAAGAGTTTAAGGGTGACTTCCTGATTAAAATGATTAATCCAAGCCAGCATGAGAGCACCAGCTCCGCCAACAGCCAATGAAATCAAGAGATAATCAACTTCAAGGGCAAGCCAACCTAACCATTTTCGAGAAACATTAGAACGGATTGCCTTTTTAAAAACAAAACTATAAAGGATGATGGATGAAATCATAGCACCGATATAACTGGATACAGGAGCAATCATGGGGGTCATAATGAGATTCATTTTAGACGTTGGTTTGGGATTAATGTCCTTACTGTTTTCAGAAACGCTATTGAGGTCAACGGCATTTTTAGCCATTTGCGTGAACCGCTCCTGGTAGTTAGCTGTAACTGTTTTTTGAACAACTTCGAGTTTGGTTGGATCCGCGCCAACTGCTTTTTTGATATCGGATTCGATTTGAGGTTTAGACACTTCCATCATGGATTTAACAAGGACAGCCTGCATCTTTTGACTAGATACTGCTAAGTTGATTTTGCTTGTTAATTTGCTAGCGATGGTTGTCCCTGTTTGTTTACTGATGGTATCACCAGCACTGTTATAGAAGTAATTGAGCTGGACAGCTTTGCCTTGAGCCATGTCTTCAGTGTAATGTTCAGGGATATTGATGACTAAAGCAGCCTTGTGGTTGCGAAGGATGGATTTGGCTTTTTTCAGGCTATTTTCGTCTTGGCTGGCAAAATCCAAGGTATTTTTCATGGATTTGACAATATCCTTGCCCTTATTACCGTCTTGGTTGACGTAGATAATCTTGCTTTTTTCAGGACGGTCAGCTGTGTATTTGTAGCCACCGATGTAAATACCAATCATAGCAACTTGATAAACCACTGCAATTATCATAGCGATTAACATGAGTTTATTAAGAACGATTTTTTTAAAAGTCATGATGTCTCCTTTTCGATTTTTTAAATCATAAAGGGTATTATAGGCTTATTTTTTAGCCTATTCAATCAGCGATTTTTTTAAATCGTTGCTTATCAAACACCTTTCGCAAAATCGTTGTATATTTCAGAAAAAAGACTAAAATAGTTAGTATTGAGGAGGGCATTCATGGATAAGCGAGTCATCAAAACCAAAAAGGCGATAAAAGAGGCTTTTGTCCGATTGCGACAGGATAAGCCTATTGAAAAGATTTATGTGGAAAACTTGTGTCGAGAAGCACTCATCAATAAGTCTACTTTTTATCGATATTACACCGATATTTATGATCTTGTGGCACAATTACAAGAAGAAGCTCTAGAACCAATTCGTCAGTTTCTTTTGGAAAATCCTATTCAAGAAGAGGATATGACAACTCTTTTGGATGACATTCAAACGACTATTCGTCAGGTTTACAGTGAAAATAGAGCGTTGTTTACGAACCAAGATGAAACTTTAGAAAAAACGTTTCAGCTCTATCAAGAGACCATTTCAGAGCAACTACCAGAGACCGTTCAGCTAAGACTTTCCTTTGCAGTAGGAGGGGCCTATGCCATCTTAAAAAACAATCATTACAGATTGACCCAAGAACAAGAAGATGTTCTGTACAACCTCTTTAAACGTATTTTTGCTGATTAAATGAACCGTTAATCTCAAACGACAATAAAAAGCCCAAATGGACTACACTGTAAGTGACAAAACATACAGGAGGTTAGTCCACATGAGCCACTTAAAGTATACCGCTAAATCCCATCATTTACAATGGAGTTTACCTCAATGATCACCCATTTGTCATCGCCTTTATCGCGAACATTGCCCAGATAAGTTTCAACATCGACGTAATATTGGACTAGCTAACGTTTCAGACGAGTCGCTATTAGTCTTGCTTTTGCTACAAGCTGAATTAGGCATTATGTCACAGCGCCATTTCTACAACATCTGTCGCTTGTTTCCTTGTGGTCAATTAAAGCGAGTTCAATTGATCCGAGAATCAATGAATGGCAAGGTATCCGATACTACCGCTATCGTGGACAGTTTTCCTTTGCCGCTTTGCCAAATCGTTCGCAATCATCGTGCAAATATTGTTAAAGGGATGGCTGATATTGGTTACAATGCGTCTAAACACCTGTGGTTTTACGGGTTCACGGTGCATATGCTCATCACCTTATCAGGTTATATTCTGAATTATGTGGTTACACCAGCCTCTGTTCATGATATCAATGTAGTTAGCGACCTATTAGAAGGTTGTCAACAGTCTGTTATTCTGGCTGATTTAGGCTATCTCAGTCATGATCTTAAAGAAGCCTTGAAAGGAGAAGAGGATCATTTATGGAGGCCTTTGCGACAAAATATGGATGGAGCTAATCAACATAACCATTGGCAGTTGATGGCGATGAGACGAACCATTGAGACACGCTTTTCTAAACTTTGCAGGCTATTTAATATTGAACAAACCTTGGCAAGAGGGCTGTCTGGGCTACAGATACGAATTGAACAAATGGTACTTGCCTATAATTTAAATTATTTTAAGACTAACTAGCACCACGGGTAAAATAGTATACCTCTGATATCATATTGGTATGGCTGCTCACTAGTTTTATGTAAAATGACTTAGAAAAGTATTGCTAAAGTGCGATGCTTTTCTTGAGTCGCATATGTCTTGCTCTTGTTCCATTTAGCTAAATAATGCTTTTGTTTTTTCAGGCAGGTTCGAAGTGGGAAATACCAAATGAATCTACGGTAAATAAAAGAGTTAAAAAGATTGTGAAAGAATTAAACATTAAGCCTATTATGACAGCTTATGGTGCTAGACATACTTATGGAAGTGTCAAAGTTCAAGAAGGTGTTCCATTAGAAGTTTTGGCGAGATGGTTTGGACATAAAGATACTAGTATGCTAAGAAGTATATATATACTTCTTTTAGATGAGACCAGAAATGAGTGGTTTGAAAGAGAAAAAAATTCTGGTGGGCAAACCGGTGGGCAAACGGGAAAATGACACTCAAAAAAGCCCTATTTCTAGGGCTTTTTTCTGTTGAGTTAGATGCCCCCTACATGTAGTTCACATATTATATAGGGGCATAAATGGTTGATTTAATAAGGTTTTAAAGTTTTAAATTTTATTAAATGAGCTAGATTATTTATCTTTCGCAACAAATTCGCAGCAATAAATACTTTACAAAAAATAGATACTACTAATACATTTTTCACTGTTATAATAAACTCAGAATTTGATTATTAAGATTGTCATCAATATTATTTATTTTTGGAATTAAAATTTTATATTACTGAGATTCAACTTGAAAATATAAACCAATAATTGTTAAGCCTAAAAATAATATCCAAATAATATTACTATTAAATACGTAAATTATAGAGAAGATACTAGTTCCAATTGGAATGCTGATCATAACTAAGAATGAAATAAATGATGATACTTGAGCAAGCATATTATCAGGAACATTTGTCATTAGAGTTGCACTGAACTTAGGGTTAAATTTTCCTACTAAAAAACAGTTAAAAGAAAAGACAAAAAGTACAAAAATAAATGGAAACTTCAAAAATAAAGAAATTGCTATTAATGCAAAACTATATAGTTCTAGTACTAGTATTTTTTTTAAAGGTAATCTTGAGAAAAAATCTTTAGGAAATAGACTTCCTAAAATATTTCCTAAAATCATTGTAGTGTTCAGAATTAATAAAGTTTGTCCGTAAGAGAAGTTATGCCATTTATTCTCTAGAAAGTATAGATTAAAAATGGGGATGATTGCAGATCCAAGTACATTTGAAATAATTACAGTCGTTATTAATTTGATAAATTGACTGTCAGATTTAGTTGAAAAAATTCCTTTGCTCGCGTTATACATTTCGAAGAAATTTCTAGAAAAATTGAATTTTGCTATTTTTTCTTTATTATTTATCAATAACGATTTAATAGATACTAAAATAATTGATGACATCAAAAAGGAAGAAGCATTTATTATGGCAACAAAACCAAAGTTTTTGTTTGAAATTTCAAGTAACCAAATACCAAAGGTTTGTCCACCTATTCCACAAATGAAGGAAATAATATTTCGAATCGAGTAAGCAGACATTAGTTCAGCTTGAGGGATATGATGCTTAAATATCGGCATTGAAACCCCAGACAATAGATTAGAGATACAATCAGAAACAATGTTGATAAGACAAATCACAGAAAATACTAAGTATGATTTCTGAGTGGTTAAATAGGCAATTATAATAAATAATATGGACTGAGAGATTCCTCCCCAAATCAACCATTTAGCTCTATTTTTTACTCTATCAGCACATTGTCCTATTAATAGTTGAAATAACACTGGGATCATCAATATAATGTTAGCTATACTTACAAGAGTTTTTGAATGATATGTAGAGGCAACATAAATGATAAAAACAATGTTATATATTGAAGAGCCAAATTGATTTAAAAAGGTAGATATAGAAGTATATCTGAAAAATCTGTTATTTATCAGTAGATTCATTAATAACCCCAATATAGTGATTAAATACTTGAATAAATTGTTCTTTTTCAACGAGTTTATACTCAACATAAAAACTAGTATTTAATAACAATTTTTCAGCATAAAATAAATAGTCGTCTTTCTTATAAATTTGTGAATATACGTTTAATAAAACTTCAGCAACACCTAGCATTCCATTAAAATATCCAGGTCTCTGAGCAAATTCAAATTTGAGGCTGTCAGTCAACTCGATGATAATATCTTTATATTTTTCTGGATCAAGTAATATTAAAACAGATATTAAACCGGCATTTCCAGAGTCTAAGTAAGGAGATCCATTGTTATTTTCAATTGGAACCATTCTCCCCATTTTAGTATAAATTAATTTATCAAGTATTTTTTGTAAACCATAGTTAAGTTCATCATTTGAAATTTTTCCAACTATATAGTTAGTATAAAGTTTACCTGCCAAACCATCAATTCCATATCTATCATACGAATCAATCTGATATTTTATATCATCTGAATCAGAAAAATAGGAGTGGTTACTTTTTATATATGGAATAAAATCGATACAATAAGAATTTTTTGGCAAATTAGAAACATCCAAATTATATTTTTGATTAGATTTTTTGACATATACTTGCTTGATAATATCCTTGGCTTTAACAATATTAGCATCTGATGTAAAGAGGTAACCAATTAAATCAGAAATATTTGAATAAATTCCGAAATTTTTCAATAATGTATCAAGAAGTTCTTTATTATATACGGTTTTATTATTTATTTGAAGTCTAGCAATCATAAAAAGAATCATATTACCCAATTTATTACAGTCTGCTATTTTTCCATCTAAACTATTCCATTCGGGTAATGCTATATCGTGATGAATACCAATAATTGGAGAATCTCCATATAAGTATGAATGCTCCATATCAACGAAAAAAATATTTTCATTAAAATCAACAATAAAATTATCGGGGTGTATATCATTTAATACGATATCATTTTCATGAAAATGATATATCAGATTTATTACTTTTTTAATAGTTGAAATAAATTTAGAAAATTTGAGAATGTTTTCTGATAAATCAAAATTAGTTTTCGTCCCAAAATTAAAAATTGTATACTCTTTTAAATAACTATATAGATTTGTTCCTTGAACTTCTTCATATATGTAGTATGTATTCAGCCATTCACTTACCTTTTCAATACATGAAGGTGTATAATTTTCAAGTCTATTTGTCAATAAATACTCATTTTCTCTTAACTTTCTTTTCTCAATATTATCGAAAAAAAGAATATTAGGTCTAGACTCTTTAAAAATTACTCCTAATCGACTTTCTAATATTTGACCTCTGTAGACATTTCCACCATTATTCTCAGAGATTAATTTATCAACTGTATACTTTCTTCCTAAATAACCATCTTTTAATTTTTCTTTAGGTTGAATATCATCAATCCATTCAGGAATTTCAAAATAGTTTTTTTGAAAATCTTGAAATTTTTGATTATTTGGACCATATAAAGTTGGAACACCTTCCTCCGTTTGTTTAGGATCAAATTTAATTACACCATATCTATAAAATACTGTTTTGGAATCTTTATATGGTCTATCACTCATGATATAGATACCTTCCTCCTCCTTTAGTGACTCATATAATTCTTCTAAAGCTATTAGTAATTCTTGTTTATCTTTTGGATAAATGGTGAAAAATTTTCCGGATTCAGCCATCGTTTCATTGACAGAAAAGTTATTCCAAATACTTTCATATCCATCTAAATATTTATATCCTAAATCTAGTTTTTTGAGAATTGGTTCAACGATTGAAAATATTTTATTGTAATTACTAATTGTTGCAGAAATATGTATCTTGTAACCCCAAAAAGGTAATTTATATGGTTGAATATTCTTGTAAATTAGTTCTTCTTTTTTCATTAATTTAATCCTCAGTGATAGTAGTGATCTTATAGAAGACGGTTTTTTCAAATTTTTGAGTATCTTTTAATTTTTCTTTTTTATCCGAATTTGAATAGTAATCAAACTTTTTCCCATTTATTACACATGCGTTTGTTGAAAATGACAATTCTTTTCTCCTTAGACCATGAAAAATTTTTTAAAAAAAGTAAAGAGCTAAACATTTGTCTAGCTCGAAATAATAAAAAAGTAAAAACCTTAATAGCATCCATTTGTAGTACCAACCATTAGTGATTGTTTGTGAGTTCAATGGTTTAATCCTATTAATGTCATTAATAAATGAAGTCATCAGTTAATCTCCTTTCATTATTTATATTAATAGGATAAATCATTTTATTGTTTAAATATATTTTTTGAATATAAGCAAAAAATCAATCTATGATATTTTTGAATTCATTGTAGTAATAGGTTGAAATGTCATCATAGCCTAAATCTTTAAAGATGTTGATTCCCTTCTTAATTAAAAAGATTCCTTTGTTTTTATCAAATTTTGTTAAATAATAACCATTGGCAATCATAAAAACAATTTTTAGATAAGCATCTCGAGTTTGGGAGAAATTTTGTTCTATTGTTTCAATTAATATTGAAGCATCTTCTAGTCTATTCTTTTCGACACTATAGAAGATTCCGTTTATTAGTATTGTCTGAACAAGAGTACTATTATAAGAAAGTCTTTTATAAAAATCAGAACGATGTAGCATTTCTTGACAATATTTTAAAAATGCATTTGGCTCAAACAGATGAATAGTTTCTGAGAAAAGAGTTAATTCATAATTTGCCCAATTTACCATCGAAAAGAGATAATTCTTTAGATATTCAATCAAATCATCGGGAATGAAATAATTATTATTCACAGATTTGATTCTAGCTTTAATTAATATATTGTTTAGTTTATGATATTGTTCTCGGCCATCAATTTTAATTTTATCTAGTTCTTTTTTCGCTAATTTTTCTAACCCAATTTCATTATATGGATTGTAGAAGTGATGAATGTTTTTTTGTAGTGTAGAAAAGTCTGTTGGTTTGTATTCTCGAACTAATAAGTTATATTCTTCAATATCCAAATAAATATTATCTAAACAAGTAAAAAGTTTTTGAGCAGACATCTCAGATTGACCACTTTCAAAACGAGAAAGCATAGATTCTGAAAACTCTTCTCCAGTTGCTTCACTCAAAGTTATTCCCCTTGATTTTCTCATACTTTTAAATGACTCTCCCATTTTACTTAGCATATGCCCCTCCTACTAATTTTATTTATTCTTATTAAAATTATTGACAGTACCTTTTCAAATATTTAGAATTATTATATCAGAAAATTTAGGTAAGTAAAAAACTTCTCCAAGTCTGTTAAATCAGGCTTTCAACTCAAAAAAGTATAATACTTAAAATAGGTCAGAGATGCGTGATATAATAATAAATATAAAGGAAGGGGATGGATTATATGAAAAAAAATAATCTGCCGATTTTAAATAAATTTCTGTTAAGTAGAGATTTTGATCTTGATGCGATAAAAGTAGATGATTTTAAACATCGCTTGAACTACTTAAGTGATAAGAAGAAAAGGATGCTAGTCGATGAACTTATTAATTCATCAAGAGATGATATTTATTGTGCTTTTAGCACAACATTTGTTTTTCAAACTGTCCCGTACTATAAAAAAGAAATCGGTGTTCATTATTTTGAAAGAGTTGTAACATTACTTGATACATTTGCTGGTAACTTACAAAGTACGATATATCGATTAGAGAATACAGAGTATTATACAGATATGCCGAGCTTGTCAAAAAGTGAGTTAGAGAATATAGTAATTGATGCAAAACAGTTCTTTGGTATGAGCAATCAAGAAAAAGACATTTTTCTCAAAGAGTCGCTTAAGATATTTTCAAAAAAAATAAATAAATTTCATCGTAATTATATTTTATTGAAAAATATAGAATTCAATAAAAGTACTTCTAACAGTTTAAAATCAAGTATTGATTATAATACAGAAGATCTTATCAGAGATATGAAAGTGTTCGCTAAGAAATTATCTTGGCTTGCAGAAGATTTAAAAAAAATAGGATAGAGTTTTTGGTCTATCCTATTCAATTCCACCAGTGGACGTAGTCCTTGGTTTTAAGATTTAGCTCTTCAAGTGAATGAAAGATTTCTTGATTAATAAACTCCAGTTTGAAAGAGCGATAGGTGCTCTCAGCTACGGCATTATCATAAGGACATCCTGCTTGACTTAGCGAACGAGTGATACCAAAGGCTCCTAACATCTCATCAATCAGCTGATTATCAAACTCCTTGCCACGATCAGAATGGAAAAGATTGACCTGGGTTAGTGCATAAGGGATACTCTGAATAGCTTGCTTTACGAGCGCTGCAGTCTTCTGCCAACCGACTGACAGAC
>NZ_JBEHGL010000033.1:0-8897 GCF_040225085.1 Streptococcus jiangjianxini
AGTAGTCACAGACTGAATGTCCTGCTTTAAGGAAATTGATGACCTTATAAATGGTCTGTTTTGATCGTCCTAGAGATTCAATGATAGCACTAACTTTCCTGCCTTCTTGGTAGTAAGCCTCTATCATAACAAGTTCATTTGTGGTAAGATGAGTGTAGGTCATTTATGTTAGTTCCTTTCAGACAAATGTGGTGTTTATCTGAGCCTAACATAGATGGCTTTTTTCTGTCTAGCTTAATTTTACAAATTGGGTTATTAGAATCCAACGAGATAAAAAGCCTGCAATGAAAGGAATACCTAAATAAATGAAAACACTTGTTGCAATCTCACCCATTCCAATTGAAACAGCATGCGTTTCTAAGCCTAACCATCCCGGAATAACTGTCACAAAAATATAGGCAAACACTGAATAAAAGATAATTTGAAAAATGGAATTGAACGCCACTAATCCTGCCGTATACTCATTGTCCGCTTGAGCTAAGTTACTCCACACAATTACCATTGCAATACAACGAGCCAGACCATTCATAATTAACCCCACCATATATTCAGGATAATCATGTAAAAAGACAACAGCTAAAATAAACATTAAAATGGGACCGACAATCCAGTTTTGGAAAAGTGATAATAATAAAACCTTCCAATCTTTAAAGACACGCCACATCTCTTCATATTTCACCTTAGCTAACGGTGGATACATCATTAATATCAAGCCTATCGCAATAGGTATAGAAGTTGTTCCAACTTCCAGTTTATTTATTCCTGTCACAACCTCTGGTACAAAATAACCTAATCCAATACCAAAGCCCATTGCAAGAAAAATCCAGAGGGTTAAATAACGATCCAATAATGATAATTTTTTTGTTACACCTGCCACAATCAACATCTCCAAGTAATAAATTTAGTCTTCTTAAACTTGCTTCTTAACGATTGAGGTAACTCATTTTTTTGAAACCATCCAACTGTACTATTCGCAACTTTAACTAATAGCAACATGACTGGTACTTCAACCAATACGCCCACTACTGTTGCTAATGTTGCCCCTGACTGTAAACCAAATAGTGAGATGGCTACTGCTACAGATAATTCAAAGAAATTACTAGCTCCAACCATGCCTGCCGGAGCAGCAATCGAATGAGGCAACTTCCAAAAGCGAGCCCATGTATACGCAATAGCAAAAATAAATAGTGTTTGAATGGTTAGCGGAATTGCAATCAAAAGAATGTGCAGTGGATTATTCAAGATTCTTTCACCTTGAAAAGAAAAAATAATCACTAGCGTTAAGAGTAGCCCAATAATCGTAACCTTATCAAATTTTTTTAGAAATACTGTTTCAAAATAATGAAGTCCTTTATTTTTTATGATGAATGTTCGAGTGACAACACCTAAAAGAAGTGGAATCACTACGAATAAAACAGTCGACAAAATCAATGTATTAATTGGAACAGCTACATTTCCAACACCTAATAAAATAGCAACGATTGGCGCATACAACACTAAAATAATTAAATCATTAATCGCAACTTGAACTAATGTATAAGCTGGATCTCCTTTGGTTAAGTAACTCCAAACAAAGACCATTGCAGTACAGGGTGCCGCACCTAACAATACTGCTCCTGCAACATATTCTTTGGCTAAATCATTTGGGATAATCCCTTTAAATACAACGAAAAAGAAAAATGCTGAAATGGCATACATCGTAAATGGCTTAATTAACCAATTCACTGTACAGGTTACAATCAGACCTTTAGGTTTTTTAGCTGCATTGACAATACTAGTAAAATCTATTTTCAACATCATCGGATAGATCATCAACCAAATTAAGATTGCTGTTGGAATAGATACTTGATAATACTCGAATTTCCCTAAAGTTGCTGGAACAGCTGGCAAATATTTCCCAATTAAAACACCCGTAACCATACACAAAGCCACCCAAAGCGTTAAATATTTTTCAAATATTCCCAATCCTTTTTGTTCTTCTTTTTCCATCATCATCTTCCTCCATCATAAAATTCAAATAAGTGCATGATAGATAGAAAAATAAAATGCTTCTAATTCAATATATTGTGTAGTGCTTCTCCAGAGATTTCTTCTGCATGCCATTCTACAACCCCATAATGATTATTAGATAATTCTGCTACTTTATCAATCCATGTATTTTCATTTTGTGCTCGGGCTAGTAACATTGGATTTGTTGTACCACTTGTTAACATACTGTTATTCACGACCCACCATGTATGAGCAATGCCTGCTCGATCCAAGTCTTCCTGTAGTCGCATAGATTCATAAACAGGTGTTGTTTCAGGTAAAGTGACCATGACCACTTCGGTTTCTTTTCCATCTTGCAAACGAGGTAAGAGACGTTTCACTGATTCTGGTACTTCACCAGATGTCCGCTCTACTTCTTTATGGTAGCTTTGGGTAGAATCAAGTAATAGTAATGTATGTCCTGTTGGTGCGGTATCAATAACTACCACATCACAATCGGCATCATCCACAATCTCTGCAAAAGCTCTGAATACAGCGATTTCTTGTGTACAAGGCGAACGTAAATCTTCTTCTACATAAGCAACATCATCTGGTGACATCGTTTCACGAGCCTTGCTTAATACTTCTTCTGTATAATCTGCTAATTCCTTGTCCTCATCGATATGACTCACCTTGATTTGATCGGATTCAGAAATCACAAATTGTAAATGAGCAGCTGGATCGGTTGTAGCCAAATGAACTTTCTTGCCTTTATCTGCTAAACCAGTGGCAATTGCCGCAGCAATAGTCGTTTTCCCAACACCACCTTTACCCATTGTAAAAATCACTTTTTTACCAGATTGATGCAACTCATTCACGATGTCTTTCAATCTAGGAAATACTCTTGGTGTGACTATTTCAGTTAAAAATTCACCTTGATTGGATTTCAACAATTGGCGTAGATTTTCAACACCAGTCACATTGTAAGAACGTAAAGGAATACTGTACTCAAGAAAAGCTTTCAAACTATCTGGCATTTGTGCCAACGCTTCTTGTTGTCCATCATAAATCAATTGAGATACTTTATCTGTTGCTTCCTCTAAGACGCCATTCACTAATAAAACTTGATTTTCAATGCCTATCTCTTGTAATTCTTTAGAAGCTCGATCTGCTTCTAAAAGTGGTGCCTTTTGTGGTCTAGTTACAAGCATTAAAGTTGTTTTTGCTCCATCAGCTAATGTGGCTACAGCATGCTCATAAATTTCCTTTTTATCACCTAAACCAGATAATTGACCTAAGCATGAAGCTCCTGTTGTATTTTCATCCATAAAATTACTCCATGCAGACGGTAACTGTAACATCCTTAACGTGTGACCTGTTGGTGCGGTATCAAAAATAATATAATCATACTTTTTCTCTGCTTCTGGATCAGTTAAAAAACCAGAAAATTCATTGAAGGCAGCAATCTCTACTGTACAAGAACCAGATAATTGTTCCTCCATATTCGCTAATGCAGAATCAGGTAGTTTCCCTCTAAATGGTCCTACAACACTTTCTTTATAATCATCAGCTGCTGTTACAGGATCAAAATTTGCTACAGTTAATCCCGGAACTTCTGGAATTTCTTTCCCTTTATTTGTTAATTCTGTTTGAAAAACATCTTGTAAATTACTTGCTGGATCGGTACTGACTAACATAACTTTTTTCCCACTATCTGCTAAATAAGTAGCAGTGCCACAAGCAGTCGTTGTTTTACCAACACCTCCCTTTCCTGTAAAAAATAGATACTTTGTTAATGGTAACTGATCTGGTTGGTACAATTTCATGTTTGGTTTCCTCCTTTAAATTTAACATCATCATTCTAAGCAGTTGTTACTTTCTTTGTAGCTGTTACTCTCCCTTTACCCTCACAAGAACATGCAGCATTATCAATCGTATGACAAATACAGTCATCTGTGTTTTGAATTATTGTTTGAATAACACCAGATAATACTTTCATATTCTCCGCATTCAATGAATAGTTGTGCCATGTCCCTGATTTTCTGGCTTGAACAATCCCTGCATTCATTAACACTTTCATGTGATGGGAAAGCGTTGGTTGCGTAAATTCAAAATGCTCTAATAAATCACATGCACAACGCTCACCACAAGAGAGCATATCCACAATTTGAACTCTTTTTGGGTCTCCTAATGCTTTAAAAACTTTTGCTGTTAATTCATAATCCATCTTTCATCCCTCCATACATAGAAGTTCTTCTATATATAATATAGATGTTCATCTATCTATTGTCAATAGATTCTGTCTCACTTAATAAAAAAGCCTATGAGAATCTCTTCTCATAAGCTTTAGTTTCTTCGTTTAGCAACATCCAGATGATGGAGAGCAGCAACTATTTGATTGTTCTTCTTTCTTATCCTCTGAGAAATTAACACCAGTATAGACACTAAACTCCTCATTTGACGGATAACCAGCCATTTTCACAATTTCACCATCTAATAAAACAACTGGTAGTATGTCGGCTCCTTTAGACTGTAACAACTCCCCAATTTTTTCATTTTCTACGAATGCCGCAGGATTACCTGTTAAATTAAAACGCTCTACTTCTACACCATCGGCTTTTTCCAATGTTTGAATAATAGAGGAAACTCGAAGCAATTCTGTATCTACTCCGGGACCACAAACTCCTGTGTCACAACACATTGCTGGTTCGTACAACGATACTTTACTCATTTTACATAACTCCTTCTTTTTGTTTTGTATTCAATATCTGATGTATTAATTCTTGAAATTCTTCAATGTTCTCTGTTACCAGAGAATAATATTGCCATTTGCCTTCTTTACGTGCGGTTACTACTCCCGCCTCAATTAAAACCTTCATATGATGTGATAGTGTCGGCTGAGTAAAATCAAAATTATCCAAAATATCACATGCACACTTTTCACCAGTTGAAATCATATCTAATATTTGAAGTCTATTAGGCTCTGCAATTGCCTTCATAATTTTTGATAATCCTAAATAATCCATATTCTCACCTCCATATAGATATTCATCTATATTTAATATAGAACTTTATCTATGTTTTGTCAATGAGTAAAATATGAGTTATCTCGTAAATTATAAAATATCTCTTAAAGCATCTCCTGAAATATCCTCAGTTTTCCATTCAATCACTGCGTAATGATTGTTAGACAGCTCTGCTACCTTATCAATCCAAACTTCTTCATTTTGTGCTCTTGCTAAAAGCATTGGGTTCGTTGTTCCGCTAGAAAGCATGCTATTGTTCACTACCCACCAAGTACGAGCGATTCCCGCTCTCTCCAAGTCATCTTTTAATCGAATTGATTCATAAACAGGTGTTGCTTCGGGTAATGTGACCATTACTACTTCTGTTTCATCCCCATTTTGTAACTTAGGCAGTAGCTTTTGAACAGACTCGGGTATATCTCCAGAAGAACGTTCAATCTCTTTGTGGTAGCTTTGTGTTGAATCTAATAGCAATAGTGTATGACCTGTTGGGGCGGTATCAAAAATAATATGATCAAATTTTGTAGAGGCTTCTTTATCCGTTAAAAAATTGGCAAATTCATTAAATGAGGCTATCTCTACAGTACAAGAGCCTGACAATTGTTCTTCCATATTTTCCAAAACTGAATCTGGCAATTTACCACGATAAGGTCCTACAATACTTTCTTTATAGTCATTAGCCGCCTCCACAGGGTCAAAGTTGGCGACAACTAAACCTTCTACATTAGGAATTTTAGTCCCTTTATTCGAGAGTTCTAATTCAAAGACATCCTGCAAATTGCTTGCTGGGTCGGTACTAACCAACATGACTTGTTTCCCTTTGTCAGCTAGATAAGTTGCTGTAGCACTAGCTGTAGAAGTTTTCCCAACGCCTCCTTTACCTGTGAAAAATAGATATTTCGTTAAATGAATTGCCTCTGGTTGATACATTTCCATGATATTTCCTCCTAAATTTTTATTCATTTACACCTGTAAAATTTTCAAATTCTTTTAATGAGGGATAGGCACCAAACTTTTTTACCTCTCCATCCACAACGGTTATCGGTAAGACACTAATGCCATTTTTATCTATTAATGATTTGACTTCCTCATTTTCCAAAAATACATTTGGTTCAATTGTTAAGCTATGACGCTCCACTTCGTAATTTGTTTCTCGTTGAATTTTCTGTAATGTTGGGCTCAAATATAATAGATTTTTATTTACTTCTGCTCCTGTCATCTTGATACCACAACACATCTCTGACTCAAATAAAACTAATGATTTCACTTTATTCCTCCTCTAAACACATAGATATCTATCTATGTGTTTTTCCAAAAAAATAGGAGATTGTCTCCTTTAAGTCTACTGTTTATTTTTATACTTTTACAGTTCCATTTCTAAAGCTTGTATGAGTATCATTTCATTTGCTAGTTTCCCCAGCTAGTCACAGGTTTAAACTCAGCAAATTGAAACAGAAGAAACTACTCTACAATTACTTGTATTCAACTATTTTGATATCAACTAAGTCTTTTCATTTCAATACGCCTCATCCTTTCACATAGACCGACATCTATGTATATTATAGATGAGAATCTATGTGTTGTCAATATATAATATTTGTTGCTTTTTCCATTAGGTATTTCAATTTATTGTTGAATACTTAATTTGAAAGGAGAAATTATGAATATTTCTGATGAAAAAAAGTCATTTACCATCTTATGCAAGCAATTATGACTGAAAGACGACAACTAACTGAACAATATTTTGACTTAAAAGAGCGATTAAATGAGCTTAGTCAAACTACCACGAATGTTCCCGAAAATAATGAATATTCGACAATGAGACAAAATCATATTAAAAAAGAAGATATTGAGAATGCTAAATACTTATTAGCGAAAAAAGAAGGAACATCCTATCTTCCTTACTCAAAAATAGCATTGCAAATTTCTCATCTTCTTAAAAGTCATGGTTTGCCACTGAGTAATAAACAAATATATGAAAAACTGATCAATGATTTTCAACTATCTATCAACTACTCAAATTTAACAAACAATATTTTACCAAGAATGAATTCAGACTCTTCTATATCAGACTCTTCTATAAATGTTGAGAAAGTCACTCGAGGTTACTGGCAGTATAAACTAAATAATTAGTAAAGGATGATTCAATCATGAAATCAGAAGTTGAAGTTAACTATTTATTCGTTAGTTATGTACAGCAATCTATTAAAAATTCTGCCAGTGCTTGTCTAAAAAAGAAACAAAAATATTCTCATACCTACTTTCCAACTGATTCATTAGAAGATATCATGAGAAGCAGTATATCCGAATCTTATTTATCTCTTGATTTTATCTCAGAATCTGAAATTATGAATTTAGAAAATTTCACTGAGAACGAAGCGCTATCTAGGGCTATTGAACAACTAAACTTCAAAGAAAAAAAACTACTTTATGAAAAATATATTCAATGTAAAACAGATAGTGAAATTGCCCGAATTTTTGATATCAGTCGTCAAGGAGTCTCTATATTCAGAAAAAGATTATTAAAAAAACTTGAGGTATTTTTAAAAAGATAATCAATGGTCTAACAGTCGTGCTCCTCCTTCCATCTTTCACCTAACACTAAGAAAGGAGGGGATATCATGAAAAATTTCTTACCACTAATTGAACAAGCCAAAAAAAGGGATGAACAAGCTATGGAATTGTTACTTAAAGATTTCAAGGCCTTGCTAATTAAAGAAGCATCCAGACAAGGCTATTTGGATGAAGATTGCTTTCAAAACTTAACTGAAACTTTTATAAAAATAGTCCGCAATTTTGATCCAGAAAAATACCTTGGTTAAATTAGAGAGACAGGCTACTTTGCCTGTCTCTTTTCTATCTTTTTTTAAAAAATCAGAATTATGTTGCTTTTATTTCTTCTTTTTCCAATTTACTTATAGAAACATTGATCTTTGATAATTGAATAATCTTCTATCAAATACGTTTTTTTTGTATTGAGCAACGCTTGAAAAGCGCCATGACCGTGTATTTTATTGCGAGCGATTTTTTTCAAGCAAAGTAGACTTGTCACCTACTGCCACGACATGCAAAGAATATAATGATACTTCTGTAAAGTTCGCCATAAACTGGGAGAGGTGAAACTCCTATGATATCTTTTGACAAAAGATAATTTGATAGAAGAAAAGAGACAAATTTACAGATAACTATTTAAGATATTGAAGCTTAAACACATATTTATATTTATCCAATTTGTAAAATCAAAACGATATTTGTAAGAAGTAAGATTTTAACTCATCAATATTTTTCTAGGAAATGGGAGCTGGAAGTCTTATAATCAATATACAGTATTTGCTTCTAGCTCGTATCCCTTGAAACATATACTATATCTGAAAGAAAGGTTGAATAAAATTTTATTGATTAATTTTGAATATTCTATTAGTCTCAGAAAGGAAATTGCCTATGAATACTCCTGATAAAGTACCTTTGATTCTTGGTAGATATGTGAACCAACAAACCTTAATGAAAGAGCTGCATATTGGTTTCGATACGTTAAAAATGCTTCATCTAAACGGTTTAGAAGCGGTTATTATCGGGAGACAACATTTATATGACCTAGAAGACTTAAAGAACGTTTTAAATCAATTAAAAAGCGTTGAACATCAATAGGGATTAAAAACGAATATTAAAATCTTACAAACAACAAAATATCCTAATCCAAATAATGAATTAGGAAGGAAGATTTTATATGTCAGTATCTTTTAAACAATACACTAAGTATAATCAAAAGCTTTGGATGAAAAGGCAACCCTTTTCTGTACAAAATTTATAAAGTGCTTTTTGTTAAGCGATAACTCGCCTAGCCATTGGTGTTTGATAGTTGAGACTGCCGTGAATGCGATGATGATTCCACCAGTGGACGTA
>NZ_JBEHGL010000034.1:0-7456 GCF_040225085.1 Streptococcus jiangjianxini
AGTAGTCACAGACTGAATGTCCTGCTTTAAGGAAATTGATGACCTTATAAATGGTCTGTTTTGATCGTCCTAGAGATTCAATGATAGCACTAACTTTCCTGCCTTCTTGGTAGTAAGCCTCTATCATGACAAGTTCATTTGTGGTAAGATGAGTATAGGTCATTTATGTTAGTTCCCTTCAGACAAATGTGGTGTTTATCTGAGCCTAACATAGATGGCTTTTTTCTGTCTAGCTTAATTTTACAAATTGGGGAATAAAACGTTTAAAACACTTGATGACGTGGTCAACAAGCTGCAAGAAGTGATTCAAGGCATAGACTGGTCCATTTTAAAAACCATCGTCAACAGACAATGGTTATAGAAAGTTAGTTTTTGATTTTGGATGAGTATAAGATACCCCCGAAATGGTCGACTTTTAACGATACAATTATTTGGAAACCGTGGTTTTATATGTTGGGTGTGATATTAAAGATTTGTATCTTGCACATTAAGTTGTCGCATGTTATAATGTAAGGGTCTTCAGGGCAGGGTGAAATTCCCGACCGGCGGTGTCTAGGTAACTAGGAGTCCGCGAGCGTAAGCTGATGTGGTGTGATTCCACAACCGACAGTAAAGTCTGGATGGGAGAAGACCGCTTTTTCAGTGTCTTTTAGATACCTAAAAATCGGGAACTTCTTTCAATTTATCTAAATTGGAGGAATTTTTTTATGTCTAACACTAACACTCGTAAATTAGTGATTATCGCTATTTTATCCGCACTTTCATTTGTATTGATGTTTTTTCAATTTCCTTTGTTGCCATCAGCTAACTTTTTGAAAATTGACTTTAGCATTATTCCTATTTTGTTGGGGCTGGTTATTTATGACTTGAAAAGTGCTTACGCTGTTCTTTTACTGCGTACTTTGTTAAAATTAATGTTAAATAATGAGGGAGTCGGCGAGCTAATCGGTCTGCCAATGAATATTGTGGCTATGGGTGTCTTCGTACTTGCCTTTGCCATGTTTTGGAAAAAAAATCAAACGCGCCGTTCTTATATCACAGCTAGTGTTGTTGGAACTGTCTTCTTAACGCTTTCGATGTTGATACTGAACTATGTTTTTGCAATTCCTTTGTATGCGAAATTCGTAAACTTTGACATTGCAAAATTCATCGGTGTCGCCAACTATCTTTTACTTATGGTTATTCCCTTTAATTTAATCGAAGGAGCTATCTTGTCGCTTGGCTTTGCTGTTGTTTTCATTGTGTTAAAACCGGTTATCAAGCGCTATATTTAAAATGAAACATAAACAAACTTATCTTTTTAGGGCATCCATTGCCCTCGTTCTATTTACAATACTCGGCTACACCGTCAAATTTTATCCTGAGAATTTGGTTGCCTTTGACCAGTCTATTCAAACAGCAGTGCGCGGCTCTCTGCCAGCTTCTGCTACATCCTTTTTCAAAACGATAACAGTTCTGGGAAATACCTTAACTTTTGTCTTTGTTCTGGCATTAGCTGTAGGCTTACTCTATTTTGTGAAAAAATGGAAGACAGAAGGGATCTTTCTTGGCGGTACAGGTGTCCTAGCGGGTCTTTTGATTATTGGTACCAAATACTTATATGGAAGACAAAGACCTGGTATTGAACACCTGGTATTTGCGAATGGCTTTTCATTTCCAAGTGGGCATTCGATGGGCTCTATGATGATTTATGGCTTTATCTTGATTATTGCTCACCAACGTCTCAAATCGACAGGTTTGAGAGTTTTAACGGAAACACTAATTAGCCTATTGATTGCCTTGATTGGCTTATCACGTATTTATGTTGGTGTTCATTACCCTACGGATGTATTGGGAGGCTTTATCTTAGGCTTTGCTTGTTTAAATTTCATTTTCCCATTCTATGATCAAAAACGCTTTGAAAATCGTTTTCAAGAGAAACAGACTTAAGGTAACTAAAAAACGAATTTGGAATTCCAGATTCGTTTTTTAGTTACGACGGGCATGTCGTACATCTGAGATAAAAGTCATTCGTGATCATACCGCTACCGGCGAACCCAATAGTGCTCCCTAAGTCTGATGATCGTGAATTAGCAGATAAAAACAGTCTGCAGATAGACAGTTTTAGGTCTGGCGCTAGAAACTGAAATCGTCAGAGGAAAGGGATAGCGAAATCGTGGTACTACGAATAGAGAAAAGTGATAGTAAAGCGTACATAGGTGATAAGGTGACAAAAAGCACTAAAGTCTAAATAGAATAGGTAGTCATCACCTATATGCGGCAACCACGAGAGTCATTCAATTCGGACTAAGGTCTGTGTGAAAAAGATAAATTTTCCTTAGATCTTTTAACATCCTCACAAATCTTGGGTAAACGAGGAAAGTCGTACGATTTATCCTGTGAAGACTCATGAACATGCTAGACCACCGTAACAAAGGATCATGAGAAGTCAGCTGAAGTTGTCGTACCGTCACGGAAGTGGGGTGAAGAGTTGAATGGTTAAATAAACCTCCTTCAAGTTGGTCTTGCCTGTTCTCGTTCTAGGTCTGCAAAGATGATAGACTGAAAATGTCAATGATGGTTATTGTTCATCACGTTAAACGCATGGAAAATTGCACCTATCCTAATTTTTAATAAGTGCAATTTTTAAAATAATTTGATCACTTTTTTGAAAAAATATTAAATTTTCTCTCGTTAACAGCCTAGTTATACCACAATTTTTCTAAATGCTAACACTAATAGTTGAAAACAATTTTTCTGAAAACTATATTTTCTTCATGCGTTTGTCGTGATTGTTCATAAATCGAGGACAGCACCAATAGACCGCGTCTGTGGAATAGGCGATGCGAGAGCCTATGGACTCTTTAACAGTTTTAGTTGAACCGTCGTGTGCTGAACGACGACCACGGTGTCGTGAGAGGGGTTAGAGATTAGCTCTTATTCGAGTTACCAAAGTCCAAGACATTTTTGCATGAGTAAACTGACACAGGAAATACTAAACCAGCAAATACCGCCCATAATAATAGCTTTGCCACCACGGTTGAAAAGGTTGGTTATGTTTGTATTTAGTCCAATAGCGCTCATGGCCATGACAATGAAAAATTTTGAGATAACTTTTAAAAAGTTGATCAGAGTTGTTGGAAGAGGGAGGATAGTGGTTATCAGTGATGCCAAAATAAAGTAGAGGATAAAGATTGGAAAAACTTTTTTGACGTTAATCTCTTTTTGATTACCAGTTGCCTGTTGGCGCTTCATTTCATAAATAGATAACCCTAATGTAATGGGGATGATGGCTAATGTTCTGGTTAGTTTAACAATTGTAGCACCATCGAGTGTGTTGGCATGATAGAGGTTATCCCAAGCTGTGGCTGTTGCGGTTACAGAAGACGTATCATTAACGGCAGTACCCGCAAAGAGGGCAAACCCCTTATTGGATAAGCCAAGTGCATGACCTAATGTTGGAAATAGTAAGGCGGCTAGGATGTTAAATAAAAAGATAACAGAAATGGCCTGAGCAACGTCTTCTTCCTTAGCCTTGATGACTGGTGCGGTTGCAGCGATGGCGGAGCCTCCGCAGATGGATGACCCGACCCCAACAAGTGTAGCGGTGTGACGATCAAGATTTAAGCATTTTTTTAAGGGAAAAGTCACTAATAAGGAAGTTGAAATAGTTGCAAGGATGATGGGAAGCGATTGGGTTCCGACAGCTAATACCTGCTTAAGGTTCAAGCCAAAACCAAGTAGGACAACTGCTGCTTGGAGAATAACCTTTGATGAATAACGAATCCCAGCCTGGGTACGACTTCGATCAGTATGCCAAATAGCCAGAATCATTCCAATAAAAATTGCAAAAACAGGTGCTCCTATAAGTGGGATCCATTGACCTAGGAACCAAGCACTTGTAGCGATACCTAAACAGAGAACAAGTCCTGGCAGACGTGATTTTAAAGTAGACATAGTTGCCTCCTCCTCATGTTTTTGTTTTAATTATAGTGCTAAGTGCCATAAATGTATAGATGGTTAAAAAAATGTTCCGAATTTCTTTTATAGGACAGTTGAAGGAGAGATGATAATGAAGCGACCACTAGAATGTTCCCATGATTTTTTAAAGGAGGTATTGGATAGTCAGAGTGTGACTTTGGATGCGACGATGGGCAATGGCAATGATACGGTATTTTTAGCCAAACGCAGCCATAAAGTTTATGCTTTTGATGTTCAGAGAAAAGCCCTTGAAAAAACCGGTCAACGTTTGCTGGCTGAAGGGCTTAATAATGTTGATTTGATATTAGATGGTCATGAGAACCTTGATCGCTACATTTCTGAGTCTATTCAAGCAGCGATTTTTAATTTAGGCTATCTTCCCAGTGCTGATAAGGCAATCATCACCAAACCTCATACGACACTTCAGGCAATTGATAAGGTTATCAAAAGGTTAGCAGAAGGTGGTCGTCTGGCTATTATGATTTATTATGGTCATGAAGGTGGTCAGATGGAAAAGGATGCGGTGCTAGATTATGTCAGTCAGTTGGATCAAAAAGCCTATACAGTCATGCTTTATCAGGCGCTTAATCAAGTCAATACACCGCCATTTTTAGTAATGGTAGAAAAGTTACCTTCTTTCTAGTCTTCCGATGAGAATTTTGTTACAATGGCAGAATGAAAAGGAGTAGTTATGTCTCATCAATCCGTCACTGAACGTTTATCAGAATTACGCCAAAAGTATCTTGAACAACCTTCACAAAATGATAGCCATTTTGCCGATTCGCCCAAAATGGCTAAGTTGAAAAAGAAACTAATAGCTCTTGAAAAGGAGCGCTGTCAGTTAAAAATGGCTCAAAAAGATTATAAGGCAGTTGATCAAAAAATCGCTGCCTTAAAAGAGTCATTTACAGAAAAGCATGAAGGAGGTTAATCCATATGGAGATATCCATCCTGGTGATTGTTTTCCTTTTTTCATTAATCGTTTCTAATGTGGTTAATAGGGTTTTTCCAAGAATCCCCCTGCCCCTGGTCCAACTTCTGCTGGGGATTGCCTATGGTATTTCTCAAGGTGGGCGAGGGATAGAACTCAATCCGGAATTGTTCATAGCTTTCGTCATTGCGCCCTTAAACTTTCGTGAGGGTGAAGAAGCAGATGTTAAGAGCTTTTTAAAATATCGTAGTTTTATTAGCTTTCTCATTCTACCTTTGGTTTTTGTGACAGCATTAGGGATAGGAGCACTAGCAAGTTATCTTCTTCCGATAGAGTTACCAATGGCTGCCTACTTTGCCTTGGGTGCCGCTCTAGCACCGACAGATGCGGTAGCCTTTATTTCTATCTCAAAACGATTTGCTTTTCCCAAGCGTATTGAAAATATTCTTAAATTGGAAGGTCTATTAAATGATGCTAGCGGTCTGGTTGCCTTTCAATTTGCAGTAACAGCCTTGTTGACAGGCTATTTTTCATTGGCTGAAGCAGGTGTTAAGCTGCTTATTACGATTTTTGGGGGTATTATCATTGGTTTACTGTTTGCTTTCTTAAATCGTATCCTACTATCTTTATTAGAAAAATTTGATGCAGCCGATGTGACAGGTGCGCTACTATTAGAACTAGCTTTGCCGTTTGTGACCTACTTTGTTGCTTCGGCTGTCAATGTTTCGGCTATTATTGCTGTGGTGGTTGCTGGAGTCATGCAAGCCAGTCGTTTAAGAAAAGTTACACTATTTGATGCGCAAGTTTATCGTGTGGGCCAGATCGTTTGGGAGACCATTAATTTTATGCTTAATGGGGTGGTCTTTCTGATTTTTGGGACAGAATTGACCTCAATAGTTGTGCCTGTTTTGACGAGTCCAAGGTATAGCAATCTTTATTTATTTGCTCTTGTTGTTGGCCTAACAGCGCTAATGATTTTGATCCGGTTTTTGATGATTAGTGCCTATTATGCTTTTAAGAACCTTTACTATCATCGGTTATTAAGGAAATCATTCAAAGATATTCTTTTACTCACATTTTCAGGGGTGAAAGGAACCGTTTCAATTGCGACGATATTGTTGCTACCGCGCCTTGACAATTTTCAGTACAGTCTGCTACTTTTCATGGTCGCAGCTGTCACGCTACTTAGTTTTCTATCAGGATTTGTTATTTTACCCTTACTGGCTCCGCCTATTGAACGTCCGGTTGATAACCTAATGAAAATTTCAATCTTATCTAAAGTTTTGACTATTTTGGAGCAAGATAGTAAAGAGAAACCAGATAAGGCATCGCTTTATGCTGTCATCGATAATTATAATGCTCGTATCGAACATCTGATTTTAGAACAAGAACCCAATAGTGTCAAAAAAGATTTGGCAGATTTACAGCTCTTTATTATTGGTATTGAGAGCGAGGGGCTAGAATATGCCTTTGATGAAGGGATGATTGATCTTAAAGAATATCGCATTTATCAAGGTTATTTAAAAGTTTTGGAGAAACAAGTTAACCGTAGCTTTGTTTCCAGCTTTACCTATGGTTTTAGGATTTTCATGCGTGTTTTAAGGGCAACTTTACATGAAGTAATGACCTTTGGATCTAGGATTCGGGCGATGAGAAAGCGAATTAGGACTCCGCGTCAGTTAACCGAACAAAATCGCGAAAATATCACAGAGCTTTATCTCTCTAATACAGAGATTATTTTAGAAGCACTTGAAGAGTTAGAAGGTTATTACAATCATTCTTTGGTGGATTATCTTCAGAATGCGCGTTTGCGTGATGCAGAACTCATCAAGTCGGGGCTCTTTGTAGAACGGGTCATCATGCATCTGATTCCAGATAGCAATGATGATATCTTGCGAGGTTATTATTTAGAACGTAAAACCATTGCTGAGTTTGAAGAAGATAATCTTATTTCCAAGTCCTATGCGCAAAAATTACGTAGTAATGTTAATGAATTGGAAAACTATTCGCTTAATGCGACAACGACCAGTCTCTCCTATGAATTTTTAAGTTTTGCAAGTCAAAAGAAATAAACATTTTAACACTTCTCCATTTTGGGGAGTGTTTTTTGCTAGGCTTGGATAACGCTTTTAGTAACTTAATCTATATTGATCATACTTTGGTTATAGATGTTGGAATGGTGACTGATTCCCTTGCGTGACATAGAGGGACGAATGCCCTTGGTCTCTAAGAAGTGACGATAAGATAGGTGCTGATATTGCCAGCCTTGGTCACTATGAAGCATAGGTCCTATGTCAGTATCAGCTAGAAAGGCTAACAGTTTTAGATGAAGTACTTTTGTTTTGTCTTTTTTCAATTGATGATATTAAAATAAAAGGCTAGCTGGCTAGTATCATGTTTATTTGGAGATGACAATGTATAGGTTGATATGGAAAAGATGAAAAGGCAACCCTTTTCTGTACAAAATTTATAAAGTGCTTTTTGTTAAGCGATAACTCGCCTAGCCATTGGTGTTTGATAGTTGAGACTGCCGTGAATGCGATGATGATTCCACCAGTGGACGTA
>NZ_JBEHGL010000035.1:0-5053 GCF_040225085.1 Streptococcus jiangjianxini
CGATAAGACCTTTGAAAACTGGATAAAGAAACCAAACGTGCGGGTTACATTAAGTAACCTGTCAATAAAAGAAGAAAAAGTCAGATGATATCTGACTGAGTACAGTTCAAATGAGAGTTTGATCCTGGCTCAGGACGAACGCTGGCGGCGTGCCTAATACATGCAAGTGGAACGCATTTATAACAACCGTAGCTTGCTACACTTGATATAAATGAGTCGCGAACGGGTGAGTAACGCGTAGGTAACCTACCTTTAAGCGGGGGATAACTATTGGAAACGATAGCTAATACCGCATAAGAGGAGCTAACTCATGTTAGCTTTTTAAAAGGTGCAATTGCACCACTTAGAGATGGACCTGCGTTGTATTAGCTAGTTGGTAAGGTAACGGCTTACCAAGGCTTCGATACATAGCCGACCTGAGAGGGTGATCGGCCACACTGGGACTGAGACACGGCCCAGACTCCTACGGGAGGCAGCAGTAGGGAATCTTCGGCAATGGGGGGAACCCTGACCGAGCAACGCCGCGTGAGTGAAGAAGGTTTTCGGATCGTAAAGCTCTGTTATAAGCGAAGAACGGGAGTAAGAGTGGAAAGTTTACTCTGTGACGGTAGCTTATCAGAAAGGGACGGCTAACTACGTGCCAGCAGCCGCGGTAATACGTAGGTCCCGAGCGTTGTCCGGATTTATTGGGCGTAAAGCGAGCGCAGGTGGTTTAATAAGTCTGAAGTTAAAGGCAGTGGCTCAACCATTGTACGCTTTGGAAACTGTTAAACTTGAGTGCAGAAGGGGAGAGTGGAATTCCATGTGTAGCGGTGAAATGCGTAGATATATGGAGGAACACCGGTGGCGAAAGCGGCTCTCTGGTCTGTAACTGACACTGAGGCTCGAAAGCGTGGGTAGCGAACAGGATTAGATACCCTGGTAGTCCACGCCGTAAACGATGAGTGCTAGGTGTTGGGTCCTTTCCGGGACTCAGTGCCGCAGCTAACGCATTAAGCACTCCGCCTGGGGAGTACGACCGCAAGGTTGAAACTCAAAGGAATTGACGGGGGCCCGCACAAGCGGTGGAGCATGTGGTTTAATTCGAAGCAACGCGAAGAACCTTACCAGGTCTTGACATCCCGATGCCCGCTCTAGAGATAGAGTTTTACTTTCTGTACATCGGAGACAGGTGGTGCATGGTTGTCGTCAGCTCGTGTCGTGAGATGTTGGGTTAAGTCCCGCAACGAGCGCAACCCCTATTGTTAGTTGCCATCATTGAGTTGGGCACTCTAGCGAGACTGCCGGTAATAAACCGGAGGAAGGTGGGGATGACGTCAAATCATCATGCCCCTTATGACCTGGGCTACACACGTGCTACAATGGTCGGTACAACGAGTTGCGAACTGGTGACAGTCAGCTAATCTCTTAAAGCCGATCTCAGTTCGGATTGTAGGCTGCAACTCGCCTACATGAAGTCGGAATCGCTAGTAATCGCGGATCAGCACGCCGCGGTGAATACGTTCCCGGGCCTTGTACACACCGCCCGTCACACCACGAGAGTTTGTAACACCCGAAGTCGGTGAGGTAACCTATTAGGAGCCAGCCGCCTAAGGTGGGATGGATGATTGGGGTGAAGTCGTAACAAGGTAGCCGTATCGGAAGGTGCGGCTGGATCACCTCCTTTCTAAGGAAATGGAAGCACGTTTGGGATCTTTATTTAGTTTTGAGAGGTCTTTGTGGGGCCTTAGCTCAGCTGGGAGAGCGCCTGCTTTGCACGCAGGAGGTCAGCGGTTCGATCCCGCTAGGCTCCATTGAATCGTAAGATTCAAGATAGTCCATTGACAATTGAATATCTATATCAAATTCCACAATTTTAAAAAAGATTGTAGAAGACGTAACAAGAAAATAAACCGAAACGCTGTCATTATTAAATGAGTTTAGATCGAGAAGATCAAAAATAAGGTTAAGTTAATAAGGGCGCACGGTGGATGCCTTGGCACTAGAAGCCGATGAAGGACGTGACTAACGACGAAATGCTTTGGGGAGCTGTAAGTGAGCGCTGATCCAGAGATGTCCGAATGGGGGAACCCACTAGCTACTGGCTAGTATCCATAACTGTTAAGGTTATGAGAAGGAAGACGCAGTGAACTGAAACATCTAAGTAGCTGCAGGAAGAGAAAGCAAACGCGATTGCCTTAGTAGCGGCGAGCGAAACGGCAGAAGGGCAAACCGATGAGTTTACTCATCGGGGTTGTAGGACTGCACCATGGGACTGTAAGACATAGAGGAATGACCTGGGAAGGTCAGCCAAAGAGAGTAAAAGCCTCGTACTTGAAATGTCGAACAGCCTTAGCAGTATCCTGAGTACGGCGAGACACGCGAAATCTCGTCGGAATCTGGGAGGACCATCTCCCAACCCTAAATACTCTCTAGTGACCGATAGTGAACCAGTACCGTGAGGGAAAGGTGAAAAGCACCCCGGGAGGGGAGTGAAATAGAACCTGAAACCGTGTGCCTACAACAAGTTCGAGCCCGTTAATGGGTGAGAGCGTGCCTTTTGTAGAATGAACCGGCGAGTTACGCTATGATGCGAGGTTAAGTTGAAGAGACGGAGCCGTAGGGAAACCGAGTCTTAATAGGGCGCAATAGTATCATGGTGTAGACCCGAAACCATGTGACCTACCCATGAGCAGGTTGAAGGTGAGGTAAAACTCACTGGAGGACCGAACCAGGGCACGTTGAAAAGTGCTTGGATGACTTGTGGGTAGCGGAGAAATTCCAAACGAACTTGGAGATAGCTGGTTCTCTCCGAAATAGCTTTAGGGCTAGCGTCGATATTAAGTCTCTTGGAGGTAGAGCACTGTTTGGGTGAGGGGTCCATCCCGGATTACCAATCTCAGATAAACTCCGAATGCCAATGAGATATGATCGGCAGTCAGACTGCGAGTGCTAAGATCCGTAGTCGAAAGGGAAACAGCCCAGACCACCAGCTAAGGTCCCCAAATATATGTTAAGTGGAAAAGGATGTGGGGTTGCACAGACAACTAGGATGTTAGCTTAGAAGCAGCTATTCATTCAAAGAGTGCGTAATAGCTCACTAGTCGAGTGACCCTGCGCCGAAAATGTACCGGGGCTAAAACATATTACCGAAGCTGTGGATGACACTTATGTGTCATGGTAGGAGAGCGTTCTATGTGTGAAGAAGGTGTACCGTGAGGAGCGCTGGAACGCATAGAAGTGAGAATGCCGGTATGAGTAGCGCAAGACAGGTGAGAATCCTGTCCACCGTAAGACTAAGGTTTCCAGGGGAAGGCTCGTCCGCCCTGGGTTAGTCGGGACCTAAGGAGAGACCGAAAGGTGTATCCGATGGACAACAGGTTGATATTCCTGTACTAGAGTATATAGTGATGGAGGGACGCAGTAGGCTAACTAAACCGGACGATTGGAAGAGTCCGGCTAAACAGTGAGGCGTGGTATGAGTCAAATGCTTATACCTACAACGTTGAGCTGTGATGGGGAGCGAAGTTTAGTAGCGAAGTTAGTGATGTCACACTGCCAAGAAAAGCTTCTAGCGTTTAATTATACTCTACCCGTACCGCAAACCGACACAGGTAGTCGAGGCGAGTAGCCTCAGGTGATCGAGAGAACTCTCGTTAAGGAACTCGGCAAAATGACCCCGTAACTTCGGGAGAAGGGGTGCTGTCTAGAGACAGCCGCAGTGAATAGGCCCAAGCAACTGTTTATCAAAAACACAGCTCTCTGCTAAATCGTAAGATGATGTATAGGGGGTGACGCCTGCCCGGTGCTGGAAGGTTAAGAGGAGTGCTTAGAGTTAGACTCGAAGGTATGAATTGAAGCCCCAGTAAACGGCGGCCGTAACTATAACGGTCCTAAGGTAGCGAAATTCCTTGTCGGGTAAGTTCCGACCCGCACGAAAGGCGTAATGATTTGGGCACTGTCTCAACGAGAGACTCGGTGAAATTTTAGTACCTGTGAAGATGCAGGTTACCCGCGACAGGACGGAAAGACCCCATGGAGCTTTACTGCAGTTTGATATTGAGTATCTGTACCACATGTACAGGATAGGTAGGAGCCTACGACTTTGGGACGCCAGTTTCAAATGAGGCGCTGTTGGGATACTACCCTTGTGTTATGGCTACTCTAACCCGGATAGGTTACCCCTATCGGAGACAGTGTCTGACGGGCAGTTTGACTGGGGCGGTCGCCTCCTAAAAGGTAACGGAGGCGCCCAAAGGTTCCCTCAGAATGGTTGGAAATCATTCGCAGAGTGTAAAGGTATAAGGGAGCTTGACTGCGAGAGCTACAACTCGAGCAGGGACGAAAGTCGGGCTTAGTGATCCGGTGGTTCCGCATGGAAGGGCCATCGCTCAACGGATAAAAGCTACCCTGGGGATAACAGGCTTATCTCCCCCAAGAGTTCACATCGACGGGGAGGTTTGGCACCTCGATGTCGGCTCGTCGCATCCTGGGGCTGTAGTCGGTCCCAAGGGTTGGGCTGTTCGCCCATTAAAGCGGCACGCGAGCTGGGTTCAGAACGTCGTGAGACAGTTCGGTCCCTATCCGTCGCGGGCGTAGGAAATTTGAGAGGATCTGCTCCTAGTACGAGAGGACCAGAGTGGACTTACCGCTGGTGTACCAGTTGTCTCGCCAGAGGCATCGCTGGGTAGCTATGTAGGGAAGGGATAAGCGCTGAAAGCATCTAAGTGCGAAGCCCCCCTCAAGATGAGATTTCCCATAACGATATGTTAGTAAGAGCCCTGAGAGAAGATCAGGTAGATAGGTTAGAAGTGTAAGTGTGGTGACATATGAAGCGGACTAATACTAATCGCTCGAGGACTTATCCAAAATGAAACTGAAGGTCAATATTGACAGAGTAGCGGTAACTTGTTAGAATATAGGTATTCAATTTTGAATGGATTATCCACTCAGACGAGTTAAGTGACGATAGCCTAGGAGATACACCTGTACCCATGCCGAACACAGAAGTTAAGCCCTAGTACGCCTGAAGTAGTTGGGGGTTGCCCCCTGTTAGATAAGGTAGTTGCTTAGC
>NZ_JBEHGL010000036.1:0-4616 GCF_040225085.1 Streptococcus jiangjianxini
ATCTCGTATCTGTTTACCAGCAGACTAGCTTCAAGCCGTGTTCTAAAGGGAAAAATGAAGCACCCATTCCAAATCTCTTAGACAGGCAATTCAACCAAGAAAGACCACTTGAAGCGATTGTAACTGACTTGACTTATGTTCGTGTTGGTAAGCGCTGGGCTTATGTTTGCTTGATAATAGACCTCTATAATCGTGAAATTATTGGTCTGTCAGTCGGTTGGCAGAAGACTGCAGAGCTCGTAAAACAAGCTATTCAGAGTATTCCTTATGCACTAACCAAGGTCAATCTTTTCCATTCTGATCGTGGCAAGGAGTTTGATAATCAGCTGATTGATGAGATGTTAGGAGCATTCGGTATCACCCGTTCACTTAGTCAAGCAGGATGTCCTTATGACAATGCCGTAGCTGAGAGCACCTATCGCTCTTTCAAACTGGAGTTTATTAATCAAGAAATCTTTCATTCACTTGAAGAGCTAAATCTTAAAACCAAGGACTACGTCCACTGGTGGAATCATCATCGCATTCACGGCAGTCTCAACTATCAAACACCCATGGCTAGGCGAGTTATCGCTTAACAAAAAGCACTTTATAAATTTTGTACAGAAAAGGGTTGCCTTTTCAAAATGTTATCAATACAATGTGGGGTTCCACACCTATCCCTACAATGGTCAAGTGGGCGCAGCAACATCAAGAATTGGCAATTCAGAGCAGTCAACCTATGTCGCTCTATCAAAATTACCTCTTAAAAAAGCTATGATAAGCATTGTATCATAGCCTAGTTTTTTATAATAATTTCAGAGTATTTAAGATTTGTCGTAGCTCTCCCACTGGAACCTGACCAGGCGCAGATGCTTTTTTAGCAGCTCCAAACGTTGCAGCAGAACCAAATACTTCTCCTGACACACGACTCACCATCCCCAAAGCACCCATAGACATTGTAATTAGAGGCTGATCTATACTCTGTTAGGTTGATACCCGTTTAATAGTGACCATTTCTTTTAATTAGCGATTTTACCGGCTCAAAGGACCGACGATGGATGGGGGTTATTCCTTGTTGTTTCAACCCTTCTATGTGAACTTTCGTTCCATAGCCAGCATTTTGAGCAAAACCATAACCTGGGTAAGTCTTATCAAAATCAACCATCATTTGATCCCTTGTTACTTTGGCCACAATGGACGCAGCCGCAATTGATAGTGAATTGGCATCTCCTTTGATGATAGATTTTTGAGGAATGTCCAGGTTTAATGTCATAGCGTCAATCAAAAGATAATCCGGTGTTATAACTTTCGACAAGTTCGTAACGGCCTCTATCATAGCTAATTTGGTAGCTTCGTATATATTGACCTGATCGATCATCTCATTATCCATGATACCTATACCAACTGCTAATGCCTTATCCATCACTTCTTGATAAACCATCTTATGCTTAGCTTTTGGAATTTTTTTTGAATCGTTAAGGCCAGTAATTTTTTCATTGCTTGGCAAAATGACACAAGCAGCGACTACAGGACCTGCAAGGGGACCACGACCAACCTCATCAATTCCTGCAATCATGTTGTAACCTTGATCATACAAGGCTTTCTCATAGGATAGCATTGATTCTAATCGAGCATCCTCATCTTGTTTTGTTTGAATAGCTTTCTGTCGTTGTTGAATAGCTTGTTGTACGCCACGTCTGCTATCTTCCTTAAAAACTTGCCATTGTGGATCATCTAGGCTGTCGAGTAATGCAAGTTCTTTTTTTATCTCCTTAATCGTGGCCATGATCTTCCTCAACAAGGTCAAGAGTATAGCGCCCCAGGCGACCATCACGAACTTCCTTGACAAAAAGAGCATAAAAACGATCATAATCTTCTCTAAAGCCAAGCTTTTGTGTCATATCCATGATGATTTCGGGAGCTGCTTTGGACAAATCCATAGCCTTAAACCGTTCTTGCAAGCGTTCAGGGTAATATTCCTTAAAGAAATTAAGGCCAAAAATAGTAACGTCATCCATAGGCAAAAGTTGATCCTTGATAGCGCCAGTCAAGGCTAATTTTAAGCCAACCTGTTCATCTTCAAATTTAGGCCATAAAATCCCCGGGGTATCTAAAATTTCTAATTCTTTATTAGATTTAAGCCACTGCTGACCCTTGGTTACTCCAGGTTTATTTCCGACAACAGCAATTTTCTTACCGGCCAAGCGGTTCATAAGTGTTGATTTTCCAGCATTTGGAATCCCAACAATCATGGTACGCAAAGTTTCTCTTTGAATACCACGCTCACGCAATTTCTCTATTTTATCCGACATCAACGACTTAGCAGCGTCAGTCACCAATTTAACCGCTGCTTGCTCTTTAGAATTGATTGCCAAAGTCTTAATACCTTGAGATTCGAAGTGTTTACGCCATTCTTTGGTACGCGTGCTATCCGCTAGGTCAGCCTTGTTCAAAATCAATAATTTAGGTTTATCGCCAACGATTTTCGTTAGCATGGGATTTTGACTAGACAAAGGCAGACGAGCGTCTACCAAAATCGTTACAAAATCAACGTGTTTAAGGTTTTCTTGTACCTGTCGGCGGGCCTTGGACATATGTCCTGGAAACCATTGAATAGTAGCCATGAGTTTATAAATCCTTTCGTAGCAAGGTTTTTTGTTTGAAAAACCTGCCTGTTTTTTATTAGGCACCAAACAGGCACCAAGATTTTATATTTACCAAGTTAACCTATAACCAACAACCTGTTTCCCTTCTCTTAAATAAGAAATATTAAATGACTTGTAATATTTTGATAAATCTTTCTTAAGCTTAGGAATTATATTTGCAGTTATATGCCTGGGTGTATAAGTTGATTTTAGACCAAGTTTTTCTCTAAAATCAGCTAAAGAAAATTCGAGTATTTTTGAATCAAAATTATTTTCTATTTCATCATTTAATATCTTGGAGTATTTACTAGACCAAGCTTTTAATGCTTCAAATCTAAAATGATTCCTATCAATAAATTTACCTAAGGCTTTAATTGTTTGATCTTGAGATACTCCTTGATTATGGGTATACAACATAGTTGTTTCATAATTAGCATGTCCAACACGTTCCATAATTTCTTTTATAGCAACTTTCATACCCTCACTTTGTAAATAGGTAATATGCATATGCCTAAAGGAATGAGGGGTTACATGCTTTGTCCATTTGAAACCGTATCTCTCTTCGCAGTTTTTGATAAGATCAGTTTCAACACGAGCAAGTACTTCCCGGAAAGAATGAGAAGTTATTGGTGAACCGTATTCTGTTCTAAAAACACTCTTAGAGAATGTAAATGCTTCGCAAGGATTTTCAATCGCATAGCGGTCAAACTCTTCACTTCGTTGTATAGCCCTTAATATAGCATCACAAGCCACTTTAGGTAAAGCAACATCTCGATCAGCATTTATTGTTTTAGTTTCATCAAAGTAGAATTCTGAAACTTTCAAATCATGATATTGCAAAGCCTTATCAATATGTAGTATACCTCTCTCAACATCAAAATCTTCCTTTGTAAAAGCAGCTTCCCCAATTCGCAGTCCTGAAAATAGTAAAACTATAGCCAAGTCATAATAATTCGGGTTTCTTCTTCGACTTAGTGTTTCAAAGAAAGCTCTAATTTCATGAATTTCTAAAAACTTTGCTTCTCGTTTTTTCTTTGTTTCACGCTTTTTCTCAAGGGACGTTTCTAGCTTTATTACAGACATTGGTGAAAACTGAATAACATTATAAAGAACACCATGGTTAAAAATTTTGTTACAAGTGCTTTTTATATGTATCATAGTAGATTGTGACGCATTATATTTCTCCATATAGGTAGTCAAACACTTTTTCATCAATAACGGTGTTAAACGTTCGAGTAAATAATCATCACCAATAATTTCACCAAGACGTTCTATCACAAAAGCCTCTCTTTTTACTGTCTGAGGTTTTACTGATACTGACCAGGTTTCTAGCCAACTCATCTTTAACTCTCCGAATGTTCTTATCAACTGGGGATTAAATTGAGCTTCGCTGCCATTAACTAATCTCTCAATTTTATCTTCGAGCTCGCGTTCTGCTTGTTTTCGAGCTCGACTTGTGTTTTTATGATAACTTACAACTGCTGTCTTCCACTTGCCAGTTAGAGGATCCTTATATTTATCTACAACTTCGTATCGAGTAACTCCTTTTGAATTAGTTTTTGTTCTATAGTACATTTTCGTTTCCTTAAAATTGAAAAGAAAAATCAATCATAGAAATATAACCATTTTATATTATATCATGATTCTCTTTATTTTACCGCCCTCTGCTTCCATCTTAAAAACTCTTCAAAACCTTCCAAATTAATAAAGACTAGTTTATGAGTTGGGTTAATCACATAATCTTTAAACTGCTTATTATCTCTCATTTCACCTAACCATCTATTCAGTGTATATTGATTCAGACCTTCCCACCTCCTCAATATAGCTTTTTTATCTGCCCACTCAGCTATACTATTATCAACCGATGAATAGGTTACACTAAACTAGACAGAATTTATAAAGTGTTCTACACTAAAGAAAACAGGAGAAACAATATGTCTAGAAAAATACGCCGTCATTTTACGGATGACTTTAAGCAACAAATCGTTGACC
>NZ_JBEHGL010000037.1:0-4189 GCF_040225085.1 Streptococcus jiangjianxini
ACCTATCAAGAAATCTAGTATCTCATTCATAACAAAATCCTCCACTATCTTTAGTATAGCAAAGGGGTCAAACTTATTTTATGAAACTGTTATCTGAAAACGATGGTTTCTTCATGCGTTTGTCGTGCTAATACGCTTCTAAAATCAAAAGCAAAAGGTGTTGACTTGATTTGATGACCGTCAGTGCTATCTGCATCGGCGTCGCTTAGTCTGCTCTTGATTTTTTGAGGATAAGAGTATACCAAATCCAAACTTGATTAATCACAAAAAACCAATCACAATTGACTGGTTTCATTTTGATAATCATTTCTCAAGAGCTGTTTCAACACGTTCCTTGATTAGGTTGGCAGATGCTTGTAATTTAGTATTTTCATTGTCAGTTAAACTTAGCTGAACATGATCAACCTTTCCGCCACGGCCAATCAGGGCTGGGTAGCCCACGTAGGTTCCAAATTGCTCTTGATAACTTGAGACAACTAACTCCTCTTTGGCATCAGATAAGATAGCCTTAATGATACGGATAGCTGTTGTGGCAATACCATAGGAGGTGTAACCTTTGCCATAAAAGACAGTATGACCACCTTTCATCGAAGCAAAAGACATTTCTTCCAGCTCCTCTTTCGAAAAGAAATTGGTAATAGGCTGGCCTTTGACAGTCACTTGACTCCAAGCTGTAAACTGGGAGTTGCCATGTTCCCCAAGATTATACCCTGACACACTCTTAGGATTAACCCCAAGACGATCACTAACGACACGTTTCATCCGAGCAGTATCAAGGAGAGTCCCTGTTCCAATCACACGCTCCTTAGGAAAGCCCGTCAAAGCCTGATAGAGAGCTGATACGGCATCAACTGGATTAGAAATAACGACAAGGACGCCGGAAAACTCTGACCCCTTGAGAGAAGCCGCCACTTGGGGTACCTGCTCTTGCATGAGAGCGAACTCTGCAAAACGATCTTCACCTGCATTATGTTGCAAGCTGATATTCCCAAGGGCTGACACCACAACATCAGCATCAGCTAGGGCCGCGTAATCATTGATCGTGATTTTAGCAAAACCAGAGTGATTAGCCATAGCATCTTGAAAATCAAGCTGATCCGCACGTACTTTTTCTTCTTTGGGATCAATCAAAACATAATGATCCGCAAGGTTTTCCGAAATCAAGCCATGAGCCAAAGCTGACCCAACATTTCCCATCCCGATAATACCAATTTTACGTGTCATAAGGACCCCTCCTTTAAAATAAATGTCTGCTATCGATTTACTTTTCTGTCAATTCTTGCAAGGGCTTGAAGACAATACGCTCAATGTCTGAGATGTAAACTGAAAGAGCCTGTTGAGCATTAAAGTAATCTCTAACAACGGTGTCTGCTTCCATTTTTTCGGTCATTGACTGAATAGCCTTTTGGTCATCCTCAGTTGGCATTTGGCCTGATTGCATTTTTTGATACAAATCCTCTTGAAAAGCAACAAACTCGTCAAAAAGGGCCTTAGCTTCTGGGTTACCATCAATCTTAGCCTTAGCATCAGCTACCACCTGGTATTCTGGTAAAGCACGGATACTGCGTTCCAGTTCATTAGCTAAATCATAAATATTAGTAGACATATTCAAATCCTCCCATTAAATAAGTGTTGACCATATTTTAACATAATTTTCCAAACAAGAAACTCCAAAAGGTAAGGATATTTCGATAACCAACAACTGAAAAGCATTTTAAAGCCACCCTAACCGGACAACAGATACCACTAGAGATAACAATTTCCCTTGTAGAATCCTTCATAATACCGATACCTTCTGAAGATTGGATAACAGGTAAACCTGGTGTGAAGAGGATAAACAGGATCGATTATTGAGATAAGAGCCAAACTTCAGTCCCTAAAAAAGTATCGCAATTAGGCAATACTTTCTGAACTATTTTATTAAACTGTAACCAATACCCACTACTAATAGAAAATCATGGTTGTACCGTTTTTTTGTTTCATTTTGTTAACCATAAAAAATGCTCTCACTTAACCGTTTTTAGAATTTATGACTTTTCATAACAAAGAAAAAAGATTGAAGAAACTGTCTACTTTGAAATAGTTTCTTCAACCTGTTGGCCCCACTTATAGGGACGGTTTGTTTTTATTAGTTCAAGCATAGACTAAGAAGCCAACTGATGTTTTAATCTTCTTCAAGAATCGCCTTGATTCTCTTCATATCATGTAATTTGAGTTGACCTGGACCATTAGCGTTTTCACTATCCAGACCAGAGAAGCTCCACGCTGAACCTGTCACATCACCTGAAATTCGTGACAGTTTTCCGAGTTTCCCCATAGAAACGGTGGCGTAAGTTTGTTCTGGATTTAAGGTTTTAAAACCACGTGTGTAGTTCATCAGATCTAGAACTTCTTGCTCATTGTGAGGCATTACTGAAATTTTTACAACACGAGGGGCTAAGGTTGTTAATTCTGAAAAAATCTCCATCAAATTTTCAGGTGTCTCACGGAAGTTATGGTAACTTAAAGCCAAGTTTGGAAAACTTAACAACTGGTCAAAATGTGACTTGTAAGTAAAATATTCAAAATCAATATAATCAGGATGATATAAAGCATCAACATCCTTCAACAGAGAAATATAATCCTCTGCGCTAAAGTCAGCATATCCACCTTCATTTACTGTTCGAATGGTAAAGAGAATCTCATAACCAGAAAACTTCTCAAAAATAGCTGGCGCCACTCTTAAAATATCATCTTTTGCTAAATAATCCGCACGCCACTCAATAATATCAGCGCCTTCATATTTCGAACTGTCAATATCTTTAACCTCATCGAGGTTCTTAGGAATAATTGGTACAACTATTTTCATTATTCAACCTTAATGGTAAATACTTTTAAGTAGTTACTTCTTTCATCATTCTTATTTATTTTAAAATCATCAGGAAGTCGGTCTAAGGACAACACTTGATAGGCTTGTTCGCCAAAACCTTTATTGATCTGTTTTTGGAATTGCTCAACACTCAGATTGGAAGCATTAGTGGATAAGATTAATAGACCATTTGGATTTAAAAGATCAAGTGCTTGATTGACTAAACGATGGTAATCTTTTGAAACAGAAAAAGTTTGTTTCTTATTGCGGGCAAAACTCGGTGGATCAATCACAATCACATCATAAGTCAGTTCGTGTCTCTTCGCATAGCGATAATAATCAAAAACGTCCATAACCATCAGTTTATGATTGGCCATATCAAGACCATTCGCTTTAAAATGAGCCTCTGACAACTCTACAGATCGCTTAGCCAAATCAACAGAAGTCGTTTGAGTTGCTCCTCCCATGGCAGCAGCGATAGAAAATGCTGCTGTATAGGAAAAGAGATTCAAAACGGACTTTCCTGCTGCTAACCCGTCTATCAAACGTCCTCTGACATCATGCTGATCCAGAAAAATCCCTGTCATCAAACCATCATTTAGAAAAATTTGGTACTTGATGTTATTTTCTAGTATATCAAAGGCTTCGGGCGCTTCTTCTCCGTATAGATGTGCTGACTGAATTTCCGCCCCTTTAAATCGGTATTTTTCATAAGCTCCAACCAACTCAGGGAAAACCGTCTTAAAGGCTTCAACCACCATATCTTTTATACGGTAAACAAAAGCATTATACCACGAAAAGACGGCAAAGTCATCGTATCTATCAACGGTAAAGCCACCAAATCCATCTCCTTCTTGATTGAAGAGTCGATAGGCTGTCGTGTTTGAGTCATTGATATAAGAAAGACGTGATTTCTTTGCCTTGATGAACAAGTTTTCAAAAAAGGCTTGAGTCAGTTCCACTTCATCTTTAGAGATAACCCAACCTAATCCCTTATTTTGTTCTGATAAATAGGCTGTTGCTATCAATTGCCCAGATTTAGAGACCAACTGCACCAAGTTATCTTTCGTTTTGGCAGTTGATAAATCATCTTTCTCTAATAGCACAATCCCTTTGTTTAGTTTTTTCTCAACTTGTGCACTTAGTCGAAGTTTTTCCATAAAAACTATTATACCAAAATATCGTTTTTATGAATAGTCTAAGATAACAGCTTCCACGACAAACGCATGAAAATCCCTAATCTATTTCTCTGGCTTCGAAGCTATGTTTGCCTTACAGTAATCGTTTTAAATACTGGTCAAAGGACAGACTAAGGACAAATTTTTTACGTCGCATGCTCAT
>NZ_JBEHGL010000038.1:0-4044 GCF_040225085.1 Streptococcus jiangjianxini
TGCGCATTTTTTTTATATATTGCTTTAGGTTATTTATGTCAAATTATGAATATATTTGGTTTTAAATTCTCTATATTAGGAATTATTACTTTTTTGATAGGTAGTTTCTTTTATTCTCTATATACAACTAGAAATAATGGTGTTTTTCTAATATATTCAATTATTTTATTCTTACTTAGTTTTTCATTGTCTATTTGAGGTTATAGAAACGTTATATCCCCCCCTTAAAAGCCCCACAGGGGCTTTTTTTATTTGTGTAAATAAATTTAAAATGGTTTAGAAGGCGAAATAAGGAGGAATAGAAGCGATTTAAAGTTAAGAGCAGTAATTTATGCCGAGAAAACGTTTGACGGCAAGCAGGGGCGATTTATCCTAGAAATTTGGCAAGGAGGAAAGAGCTAGGATTAACCCTTGCCCAAATTTGGATAAAGTAGCCCCTGGTTACTTGCTGTCAAAGGGAAATTGGAATAAAGGCAAGGTGTTTTTTGAATTTACGGATGAGTGATTTTATGCTATAATAGGCTATTATCTAGAGAAATCAAGATTGACCCTTAAAAATTAAATACACCCTATTTTAGGATTTTACTAATAGGGGGGTAATTAAGGACACAAGCCGTCAATCCCTCTTTTAATGGGACGGTGGTAATTTTTCAAAAGACACAAATAGTAAAAATTATAGAAAAATCAACCCATTCTTTTAAAAATCACATGAAAAAACACCTTAGATTTAAGGTGTTTTTTGTTTTTGAGATTATCGCAAAAATATGTTTTTGTTTGTGGTATACTTTTAGAGTCGCAACTTACCACTAGCGAACTTAGTTAGGAGGTGAGTGTTATGTGGTATGGGTTCCTCACCCTTGTTCTTTTTCCGTTAATAGTCAATGTGCTATCTAACTTAATAACTGAATGGCTAATCAGAAAAGAAAAAGAACGAAGCGACAAGTAAAAAATAGCCTGAGTATCCTTGAGCAAGATACAAAAAAACACCTCAGCTGCAACTGGGGTGTTTTTATTATGTGTTTCAGGTTCCTCAACCTTAAGCACCTTCAGTATATCAGCAAAAAAGCTAAAAATCAAAAATTCTTTGCCAAGGCAGGGAGGAAATGCACCCTAGACCAGCCACCTAAGGTGGCAAAGGTCAGCAGGGGTGTTTTTCTGACCATGCCTTTTAGCAATAAAAAAACGCCTTAGGCGTTATTTATTGCTTGCGAAGCTAGAAGCGAGGAAATTTCGGAGAAATTTTCGAGTTTCTTCTTATCTTGATACTTTTAGAAATAACTCACGGGCAAAAAACAACTCTCTAACACCACTTCAACCCTTGATATTATTGTTTTTTGAGCACAAAAAAAAGCTCATTTACTGCTTAAAGCTTTCGTGTTATAATTTAGGGTGCAAACAAAAAATTAATAACGAAGGAGCAGAGTACAAGCTTTAGAAAATCAAAGAAATTGAAATCTTTTTCTGTACTCACATTATAGCATGACAAATCACACCAATCAAGACCAAACTTTATCCAAAGAGGTCAATTCAAACCAAATCATACTAATTGATACGAATGCAAAAGGAAAAGACCGTAATTGGCGAGGTCGTAAAATCATGAGTTTGAAGTTGGCGGAGATGTTTAAAGAGTTAGGGTATAAGGATTCATTGATTGACCGGATACGTTCTTGTGGGGAATTATTGCAATTTATCCGACAAGAGGACGGACAATTAAAGCTTTATCAAGCTTATTTTTGTAAGAATAAATTATGCCCTATGTGTAATTGGCGACGGTCGATGAAGTATTCTTTTCAGATGTCACGTATTGTTGATGAAGCGATAAATCAAAAACCTAAAGCTCGTTTTTTGTTCTTAACTTTGACAGTTCGGAACGTGCCTGGTGAGGAGTTGCGTGAGACGTTGAACTCTTTGACTAAATCATTTGATCGTTTGTTTAAACGGGTAAAAGTGCAACGTAATTTACTGGGGTATTTACGTTCGGTTGAAGTTACTTATAACGAGATGACCAAAACCTACCATCCACATATTCATGTTTTGATGATGATTCGCCCTAATTATTTTAATGGGAAAGATAATTATATTTCACAAGAAGAATGGTGGCATTTATGGGCGAAATCGCTTAAGGTTGATTACTTACCGATTGTTGATATTCGTGTGGTCAAAGATACAGGTAAAGGAATTAACGGCGCGATTTTAGAAACAGCTAAATACCCTGTTAAACCCATGGACTTTGATTTAACGAATAAACAAGTGGTTGATGACTTGTATCAAGGTCTTTATCGAAAACGTCAGTTAGGGTTTGGCGGTCTCTTTAAAACAATCAAAAAACAGTTAGCGTTGGATAGTATCGAAGAGGGGGACTTGATACATACCACGAACGATGGTAATTTGTCGCAAGGTACACTTGTTGTTGCTATGTGGAATCAAGATAAACTTAATTATTTTATAAAAGGAGTTTAAGATGACTGAAGAAAAAACAGAAAAGAAGCGATATTACTTGTCAGAAAAAGTTGGACAAGAGGTTAAAATAGCCTTTATCGATGGCAAAATGCTTAAAGGGAAATTGTTGAAGATAACACCTTATGAATTTATTGTTGAGCTTCCTGATGACGAAACTGATACACCTGTTGTTGTGTTAAAAGGTTCTGTCAAATACATTCGTTAAAGAAAAAAAGACCAATAAAATTGGTCTTTTTTTCTTTTCGATTAATTCTGGTACCTTAGCTTTTCTTATGTTGGCAAGCATAGCATTTGTAGCCACAAACGCAAAAATCAAAGCGATAGCTCTGTCCCTAAACTCACTTCGTAGTAGCTAGGAAAGGCTATCGTTTTTTTCTTTTTGGGAAATCCCCAAACCCCTTTTAGTATTTATTTTTATAGCTTAACCCCTTTATTATATCAAAAATAAGATGGTAAAAATAGACTTGTATTTTTTTATATAAGTGTTACATTAAAAACGAGATATATCTTTGGGTTGGAAAGGAAAAAACGGAAACTATATTACTCAAAGATTTATATAACAATTAAACTGTTTTTTACTTTTGGAATCAAACAAGGAGGTAATTATGAAAAGGATTTTAAAACCTTTTGCTGTGGTTATGTTATCTTTGAGTATTGGTGGCAGTTTTATTCCTGTGTGTAATGTTTTAGCGGAAGAATATCAACATAATGTTTCGGAAAAAAGTATTAATAGCGATAGTTTGAATTTTTCTGCAGAAGAAATTGATATTATCACAGAAAATGGTAAGTATTCTTATGATGAAAAAACAACAGAAGATGCTTTAAAATTACAAAAGTATTTTGGGTATGATAAAAACGGAAATATTGTTTTAAATGCAACTAAAGAACAATTAATTGCCGATTTAGATATAACAGAAAGTCAAGCACTTGATTTGTTGAGTATTTCTGAATCGGGAGTAATGACAACGGAATATAGGGGATTTGTAGGAGTATATGTTCATTTAGGACCTAAAGTTAGAGCGATGAATGGATGGGCTGCTGGAGCTTTTGCAGGTGGATATGTTGGTTGGTATGCTAAGCAATTGGCGGCAGCTGGACCTTGGGGAGCTGGAGCAGCTACCTTAATAACAGCATCTGCAGCTGCCACTGTAAAATGGGCTGTTGAAAATGGGGTTAGAACTGTTCCAATTGGGTCTCAAATCCCTGGTTTTTCATTGTCTTATAATGTAAATGTACCTTAGGGATATTTTATGAAAAAGTTACAATTTAATGTAAAATCTGTTCTATGCGCATTTTTTTTATATATTGCTTTAGGTTATTTATGTCAAATTATGAATATATTTGGTTTTAAATTCTCTATATTAGGAATTATTACTTTTTTGATAGGTAGTTTCTTTTATTCTCTATATACAACTAGAAATAATGGTGTTTTTCTAATATATTCAATTATTTTATTCTTACTTAGTTTTTCATTGTCTATTTGAGGTTATAGAAACGTTATATCCCCCCCTTAAAAGCCCCACAGGGGCTTTTTTTATTTGTGTAAATAAATTTAAAATGGTTTAGAAGGCGAAATAAGGAGGA
>NZ_JBEHGL010000039.1:0-3891 GCF_040225085.1 Streptococcus jiangjianxini
TACGTCCACTGGTGGAATCATCATCGCATTCACGGCAGTCTCAACTATCAAACACCAATGGCTAGGCGAGTTATCGCTTAACAAAAAGCACTTTATAAATTTTGTACAGAAAAGGGTTGCCTTTTCACGATACAAATTTAATTTTCATAATAGTTTCTCTCTATATCATATTATTAACCTCCGCGGGTATGATTGGTTAAATCATTCATGGGCATTTCACCCGCTGTCCTTTTACGATGGCAGCCTGAACGTTCAGAAGTATCATTGTCCTTATTTGTGGTCATGGCAGATAGAGAACCACTCTATTTTATAACTAATAATTTTCGCTCCTATCACGGCGTATCTCACTAAATTGCTCGACAAATAAGAAAGTCCCACCTCGGTTTATTCAATTGTCAATGAACAAATCAAGGAGAGACTATTTTATTTTATGTTTAATCCTATCTGGACAATCTGTTAATCCTAATAGGTAATCCGTACTAACGTTATAGAGTTTAGAAAGCTGCACAAGAACATCTGCCGTTAAGGCAACCTCTCCTCTCTCAATCTTTGCATAGTTTGCATGAGAGAAGGAAAGTAAATTTGCAACAAACTTTTGAGTGAGATCATGATCTTCCCTCAAATCTCTTATCCGTTGGTACATCTAGCTTTCTCCTAAGAAAAAGTATATGTCACTTTGAGAAAAAATCTCGAAAATTGTCATAATATGACAACATCACTTTAAATTATTTATTGCGAACTAATGACTATAAAATATTGATTCATTTTAGAACATATATTCATAACATCCTATAACTACTTGATTACACTACAAAAAACTAGAGACAATCTAAATGACAAAACAATAATATCTAGACCGCAATTGAAAAAACGTAAACCGATTTAGCAAAGTAATAGAAAATAATAAACTCACGAAGTAGAAAACGCCTTATTGTAATTGATACAGCGAGAAAACCGAAACAATTCTTATTTATACTGATAGTAAGACTGAGAATTAGTAAAGCTTATATCGTTTAGAACGTTATCGCACAAGGAACGCTCTTTCGACTACCATTAACTATCATGCGTAGCAACATGTATATTGTTAGATAACGACAATTAGATACTAAATTTTATTTATCAATTAATTTGTCTAATTTAAGACAGTTACATAAATTACATTATCCTCTTTTTTCTAGTTCATAACATGTTAATCTGTAAAAAATCACACTAAACAGAAGATTAACAAAGATAAAAATAGTAAGTTCTAATAGTGAAAAATCTTCTAAAGCTCTACTTCTCAATGCTATCACAGGTTGTGAATATGGGTAAAATTTATTTAAGTTTTCATTCAAAAACAATAAGACAAACCCGCCCATAGCGCCTAAAGCTGAAATGCCAATTGATTGACCAAAACTTCTAGTTTTAGCATAGGCAAACGCTTGTATGCATAAAATTGATAAAGAGCTCAAAATAGATAAAAGTGTCCATTTTAAAGTTAATAGGACAAAAGAAGAGAGTTCAACATTAGCTACTTTTAAAGCTACAATATAAACAATTAGTATGAGGAATTGAATTGGAATGACTAATGCAGTAACGGTAAATAGCTTGCTTATCAGTAACTTTTTGATAGATACTGCATTTGAACATAACATTTCCAAATTTTTTCTTTCAAACTCTTGAATTAAAGATATTGCTATAAAAATTGCGAGCATTGGAGGATAAAGAATTTGAGTATAATAGAAAGTTAATTGTCCCCACATCACTTTATCCTGTGTACCATCAATTAAAACTGATTGATTAGCAAAATAGGTACCTAAGCCAATAAAACTTGATAATGCTACAAAAACAACACCAATTATTAAAAGCTGAATTTTATTCAGCTTTTTCCATTCAGCTGAAATATAATGTCTCATTTTCTTTGTCTCTCTTTCTTCAAAAATATACTTCTTACAATAAGATATAACAGTAAACAATAAATTAGATATATTAAAAGTCTAAAGTATATTGATTGGTCAAATTTATAAAGATAGCTTGAATTATTTATTAGGGTAAATTTGTAAGGAGATAAATAAGCACAGCCAACCCATGGTATAGCGAATGTCCACAATATTGTAGATTTGGATGCTAATATTAAACCTATAAATCCACCTATAAAACCTGATGATAACAATAAGCCTTGTTTATCAGTAAACATTGCGAAAGTTAAATAAAAGCAAATGAGACTGAAACTTGACAAGAGTTGTCCTAAAATTTGAAGAATAGTAATTGTTAAAGGGACACTTACTCCGTTAACCATTGCAAATACATTCGTTGCTACTGTTTCTAAAATAGCTAATATAAAAAAGAAAACAGTTGATAAAATTAATTTACTGTAAAAAATTTTAGTTAATGTAGTTCCGTTTGCTTCCTGTAGCTTAAAAGTCTGCCCTTCAAGTTCATTAGAAACTATACGACTAGTGAAAATACTAATAGCTATAGGGAGAAAAAAGCTATTCATTGTTTGATTATTAAATAGTACACTAACTCCGTCATAACTTACTGAATTGATTTCACTACCAATACTAACTGTATTCCACAAAAAACCAATTAACAAGAGAACTATCGTAATAATAAACGATTTTGTCCGACGACTTTTTAATAATTCTATTTGCAGTGCATTAATCATTTTATAACTCCTTAGTTAATTCTAAAAATATATCTTCGAGATTTTCTTTTCTATGTTCTACACGAAAAATTGGAAAGTCTAGTTCAACCAAGGAACGGACTATATTAGCGATTTGCTCGTTATCAGTATTCCAGATTTTAATAAGTTTTGCGGTATATTCTACTTTTCTATTACCAAAACTATCACCAAAAAGAGGTTTTAATTTTTCAATGTCAAATTTTCCTTCAATTTCTACCCAATTATTTGCATTTATTTTTTCAATTTCTCCCTCATATACTAATCTCCCATGATTTATAATTCCAACTCTATCAGCAATCTGCTCAATTTCGGATAGAATATGGCTAGAGATAAAAATTGTTAGTCTTTCCTCTTTAGCCAAACGAATAATCAACTCACGTATCTCATGAATACCGGATGGATCTAATCCATTTGTCGGTTCATCCAATAATAATATCTGAGGTTCTTTTACTAAAGCAAATGCTAGGGCTAAACGCTGTTTCATACCCAAAGAGTAGGCTTTTACTAATTTTTTTCTATTTTTTTCTTCCGATAACCCCACAAGTTCAAGTGTTTTTAAAATATTCTCTTCTTTAAAACCTAACATTTTTTGAAAAACTAGTAGATTTTCATAACCCGTTAAATTTGGATAGTATGAAGGTTCTTCAATCATTGATCCTATATATTTTAGGTAATCGTTTGATTTGTTAATTGGAGCGTTCATTACTTCAATTGAACCAGAAGTAGGTTCAATTAATGATAGAATCATCTTCATTGTCGTAGTTTTTCCTGCACCATTAGGACCAAGGAAACCATAAATTTCCCCCTTTCTAACTGTAAGTCTCTCTAAATCGACTGATGCTACTCCTTTAAAATTTTTCTTCAATTTTTTTAGTTTTATTACTTCTGTCATTGTATAATCCATACCTTTCGTTTTAAATTTTTGTTAATGCCAACACTAAAGTACTAGACACTTTTATTACAAATAAATTTCTTGTAGTCCAAGTTATTCTTTTTTAAATCCTCGTGAGTTGATTTAATTACCTCACCTGTTTCATCATTTATAAAGATAACACTACCAACATAGTTCACAATATCCAAGTGGTGACTTACAATTAACTGAAAAGGCAACCCTTTTCTGTACAAAATTTATAAAGTGCTTTTTGTTAAGCGATAACTCGCCTAGCCATGGGTGTTTGATAGTTGAGACTGCCGTGAATGCGATGATGATTCCACCAGTGGACGTA
>NZ_JBEHGL010000040.1:0-3808 GCF_040225085.1 Streptococcus jiangjianxini
ACCTATCAAGAAATCTAGTATCTCATTCATAACAAAATCCTCCACTATCTTTAGTATAGCAAAGGGGTCAAACTTATTTTATGAAACTGTTATCTGAAAACGATGGTTTCTTCATGCGTTTGTCGTGGTATAGAGGAATTGCTCAATTAAGCAATCACAAATTCCTCTCAACCAAGTTTTTCATTTCTTCACTTCTAATATATAACAGATATTGAATTAGTAACAAAAATTATAGTCACTGATGGAATCACCTTCAAATTCACAGTAATCTTAACCATCAAACACCAATGATTACGCAGTTAAGCAGTTAAGAAAAAATACTTTATAACGATTGCACATAAAAGTGTTGCCTTTTCAAAGATATTTAAACTAGTCCCTGAGTTAAAAATTATTATGACAATTATCAGTTACTCCTTTTTCACCTACAAGAGAAGAATACCCAGCAATTCCTTGGATTCATTCAAGAGATTTTACCACATCTCAATCATACCTTAAAAACTGCGTCAAACACCTTTATTCGCTATCAAGATTATATCACCAATGCCATTGAACTACCTTATTCTAAGCTTTGAATATCAAAAAAGAGAAGACCATTCAGGTCTTCTCTAGGTGTTAGCTTGTCATCAGCCCACTACAGTTGATAAAAAGCCATTAATGTTATCTTGGATAAATGTATACAGCAGAACCTTGGTAAGTAGCTGTTGGATTAAACCATCCACGATAATTTCCAATAGAAAGATTACCGTTGAAGTTTGACTCCATAACTTGGATACGAGTAGAACTTTCAACTGCAACAACTACAGCAACATGACCGTATCCACCATCATTCCATACAGCAATAGAGCCAACAGTAGGTGTTGAACCTACACTGAAACCAGCTGAGGCAGCTGATGAAGCCCACTGCCCACCATTTCCCCAGTTATTACCAGCCCAAGGAGCGAGTGATTTTGCCCCCCAAGTACATTGACCAACAGGATAAGTGTTACCAGCAGTATTAACCGTAGGTGTCACTGCTGCACGTGTTGAAGCTGAATCAGTACGAGTTGGAGTAACTGATGCTGATTGAGTTGGTTGTGACGCTGTAGATTGAGAAACACGAGCTGGTGCTTCCGAAGCTGTTTGTGATGATGGAGTTGCCACTGAAGTAACAGCAGCTGATGAAGTAGACACTTGCGCAGCTTGTGATGCTGCAGCTTCTGAGGCTTGTTGGGCTTCGATAGCAGCAGTACTTGCTGAAGCAGCAGCCATTGAATCAGCAGCTCTTCTTGCAGCAACGGCTGATTCTGAAGCGGCTGTTGCTACTGCAACTGATTCTGAAGCGGCAGCACTAGCACTTGCTGAAGCAGCGACTTCTGAAGCTACAGCTGACGCTGAAGCGGCAGCCTCAACCATTGATACAGATTCTGAAGCTGAAACAGAAGCGGCAACTGATTGAGAAGTAGAAACAGAAGCAGCAACTGATTCAGCAGTTGATTTTTCAGCAACAAGTGCAGTTTTTTCACCTTCTGCAGTCGCTAATTCAACGGCAAGTGTAGCTTGCGCAGCCTCCAATTGAGCTTGTTGGGTTTCCAAATTTGACTTATTAGCTGCAAGTGTTTCTTGATTTGCAGCAATAGTGTTAATAGCAGCTTGATTAGCTTTTTGTTTTTCAGCAAGCGCAGCTTTATCAGACTCTTGCTTCTCTAACATAGTATGATTAGCAGAAACTACTTCACGAATAGCTACCACTTTGCTAATAGCTTCAGAAATAGATTTTGAGTTGATAATAGTGTTAATATAGCTTGTTGCAGTATTTTGTTTTTGTGCACTGCGTGCTTGTTTTTTCAAAGATTCATTACGTGCAACAATCTTTTCAGATAAAGTTTGAATTTCAGTTGATAATGTCGCAGATTTTTCTTTTAATGCTGCATTTTGAATTTCTAAGTCAGCCTGATGAGCTGATAGAGTACCTACTTGAGCTTGAATTGATTCAACTTCCAATTTCGCAGCAGCTTGTTGACAAGTCAGATTAGCAATAGCATCATCCTTTGCTGCAATTTTCGTATCATAATCTTCTGCATTTACAGAAACAGTTGTTCCAAGCGTAACACCACTCAATAAAACAGCTGACAAAATTCTTTTCTTCATGATTAAAACTACTCCTTCGTAATTAAGACAATAAACATTTTACCAAAAAAAACAACAAACTATATTACGCCATTATTACAATTTCATTGAAATCGTAAGGCTGACCATACCACTGAATATAAAAGCTCTATAATTTCAGTAATGCCTAACTTTATTTTAGAACTTTAACGTGTAAGAATTGTGGAAAAATGGCTCTCGCTGAAACTTCGCTGGTCAAGAAGAACCATCAAATCCACTTTATTATCCATCACTGAATTGCCAAAAAACTTAAAGATCTAGTTCAAGATTGACCTAACCTCACTTCCAACGCCAAACTAGAGGCGACCAACAACCTTATTAAAGTCATTAAGCAAAATGCTTTTGGCTTTAGGAAGATGAAAACTTCAAAAAACGGATTTATCTCGCTTTGAACACAACAAAAGAGAGAACCAATCTGATTCCCTCTCGGTGTTAGCTATAAATCAACCAACTACAATTAACAATGAGCCAACTTTAAACGGAGAATAAGGGATTCGAACCCTTGCGCCAGTTACCCGACCTAACGATTTAGCAAACCGTCCTCTTCAGCCTCTTGAGTAATTCTCCTAATGGGCACGAGTGGACTCGAACCACCGACCTCACGCTTATCAGGCGTGCGCTCTAACCACCTGAGCTACGCGCCCAAGCAAAATAGCTTGGAATATAAATAATTTATAAAGCGGGTGACGAGAATCGAACTCGCGACAACAGCTTGGAAGGCTGTAGTTTTACCACTAAACTACACCCGCTAAAATGGCGCGAGACGGAATCGAACCGCCGACACATGGAGCTTCAATCCATTGCTCTACCAACTGAGCTACCGAGCCAATTAAAAACTTCTATTGCGGGAGCAGGATTTGAACCTACGACCTTCGGGTTATGAGCCCGACGAGCTACCTAGCTGCTCCATCCCGCGATAATCTACTAAAAAGGAGGATGTGGGATTCGAACCCACGCACGCTTTTACACGCCTGACGGTTTTCAAGACCGTTCCCTTCAGCCAGACTTGGGTAATCCTCCAAAATGATGGACCTTGTAGGACTCGAACCTACGACCGCTCGGTTATGAGCCGAGTGCTCTAACCAGTTGAGCTAAAGGTCCAAGCAACAAACCAAAATAGCGGCGGAGGGGATCGAACCCCCGACCTCCCGGGTATGAACCGGACGCTCTAGCCAGCTGAGCTACACCGCCAAATATCGGGAAGACAGGATTCGAACCTGCGACCCCTTGGTCCCAAACCAAGTGCTCTACCAAGCTGAGCTACTTCCCGAAATATGCACCCTAGAGGAGTCGAACCTCTAACCGCCTGATTCGTAGTCAGGTACTCTATCCAGTTGAGCTAAGGGTGCTCTATATTAAAATTAAAGTAATGCCGAGGACCGGAATCGAACCGGTACGAAGGTTACCCTTCGCAGGATTTTAAGTCCTGTGCGTCTGCCAGTTCCGCCACCCCGGCGCCTCTAAAGCGAACGACGGGATTCGAACCCGCGACCCCCACCTTGGCAAGGTGATGTTCTACCACTGAACTACGTTCGCATTCTATGCCGGCTACATGACTTGAACACGCGACCCTCTGATTACAAATCAGATGCTCTACCAACTGAGCTAAGCCGGCTATTGCCTATATGCGGGTTAAGGGACTTGAACCCCCACGCCGTTAAGC
>NZ_JBEHGL010000041.1:0-3406 GCF_040225085.1 Streptococcus jiangjianxini
CTCAAGACGTTTTATCAGCTATAGCTGATAAAAGAAATAGAATACCTAGAAAATCCCTAAACTATCAAACACCGTATCAAGTTTTTCTGAGTAAGATAAACTGTCTAGCTTAATTTGACAATTGAGACATTATAAAACTTTAACACTGTAATTAATCGAAACAAGATCATAATAAAAGTACCTCAAAAAATATCCTCATCTGACAATACTTTTCTAGCCTGTTTTACGAGAATCTAGTGACCATGCTATACCAATATGACATCATAATTGAACTGTTTTTATTTCAATTCATTGAAAAATAAGAATAATCAATTGTGATTAACGATTTGCTAGCCACCAGTTAACCTATTCCCGCCTCAGTTCTGAAAGTTCTCAAATGTTCTAAAATAAAAACAATTCATATAAAACCACACATTCCACTGTCTCGAATAGACCAATGTATTAATGAACATTCTATAAAATAGTGATACCTACATCTTTTTCTCAACGTTCAAAACCATCAAAAAAAGCACAGCGGCCTTGCCCTTATGGATATAAGGAACAAAGCCGCTGCCTAACTTTTCATGATATTGTCCACTTGACAGGGAGCCACTTAGATTGATTTCCTTTTCTATGTGATACTACAAGTGACAAGGTTCGCTTTATTTGGAAAGTAGATTTTATAGAGACATCAAATCATTGTCATCTAATACTTTTTATGGCGAAAGATGGTGGCTCATTTTTCTTTCTTTAGCTTCTTCAATCCCCAGATACTTCCCAAGAGAAATACTAGAGCCACACTGCAATAATGAACAACACTTTGCAAGTGGGAATCTTCCACATTTTTTTGGCCTTTTTTCACAACAAGCCTAGCTGATTGGCGCTGCCTTTGATTCTTACCTGCTGCTTTATTATCGGTCAACTCATAATGTGTTCCAGAAGCATTTTTCGTATCAACGTGATTTTCTTTTCTAGAAGAAACCACTCGTGCTTCAGGAGCATCATCACCTTTTGGTGGCACAGAGCTCAACTCTATCTTTGATCCAACCTGTGTCGAAGTGGAGCGAGGGGTCTCTAGAATCCGTGGACTAGCGGTGTCAGATGCTGACTTATGATTCTTCTCTGGATGCTTCAACTCAGGTTTTTGACCAATATCAGAAGAGGAAGGAACCTCTGTGGCAACACTTGAACTAACTTCACTCTTTATGCCTATTTCGAGATCAGAATCCTTAGTATCTGTCGCTGGTGAATCAGGAGTCTCTATAGACTTCGTGTTGATTCCTGTATTTGGTTGTTCTGGAGTAATATTAGGAACTTTTGGAACCATTTCACTTTTAGCACCAATCGCTACGTTCGAATCCTTATGTTCCGTCACTGATGAACCAGATTGCAATACAGACTTCGTATTGATTTCTGTATTTGATTGAGCTGAAGTATCAGTAGGAACTTGTGGAACAAGCTCTGTTTTAGGACCAATAGCTACATCAGAATTAACTGACGGAACAACACGGGCTGTTGTTGAATCTTCTGCATTACCCGAAGGGATTTTCAATTCAGTTTTAGAACCTATCTGGGTATCAGTGGAACGTGGGGTTTCCGGAATCTTCAACTCAGACTTCGTGCCAATTTCTGTGTTTGGTTGTTCTGGAGTATCAGTAGGAACTTGTGGAGCAAGCTCTGTTTTAGAACCAATCGACGCTTCAGAATCAGTTGACGGAACAACACGAGCTGTTGTTGAATCTTTAGCCTTATCTGAAGGGATTTTCAACTTGGTTTTAGGACCTACTTCAGTATCAGTGGAACGAGGGGTCTCTGGAATCTTCAACTCTGACTTCGTGTTGATTTCTGTTCTTGATTGGTCTGGAGTATCGGTAGGAACTTGTGGAACAAGCTCTGTTTTAGAACCAATCGCCACTTCAGAAGCAGTTGACGGAACTACACGGGCTGTTGTTGAATCTTCGGCATTACCTGTAGGGAATTGCAACTTGGTTTTAGGACCTACTTCAGTATCAGTGGAACGAGGGGTCTCCGGAATCTTCAACTCTGACTTCGTGCCAATTTCTGTGTTTGGTTGTTTTGGAGTATCAGTAGGAACTTGTGAAATGAGTTCTGTTTTAGAACCAATCGCCACATCAGAATCAGTTGACGGAACAACGCGGGCTGTTGTTGAATCTTCGGCATTACCTGTAGAGAATTTCAACTTGGTTTTAGGACCTATTTGTGTAGCCGTAGAGCGTGGAATCTCTGGGATTCGTGGGATTTCCATGTCAGTTTCTGAATCTTTAGTCTTGGCCGGAGTCTTCAACTCAGACTTCGTGTTGATTTCTGTTCTTGATTGGTCTGGAGTATCAGTAGGGACTTGTGAAATGAGCTCTGTTTTAGAACCAATCGCTACATTAGAATCAGTTGACGGAACAACGCGGGCTGTTGTTGAATCTTCGGCATTACCTGTAGAGAATTTCAACTTGGTTTTAGGACCTATTTGTGTAGCCGTAGAGCGTGGAATCTCTGGGATTCGTGGGATTTCCATGTCAGTTTCTGAATCTTTAGTCTTGGCCGGAACCTTCAACTCTGACTTCGTGTTGATTTCTGTTCTTGATTGGTCTGGAGTATCGGTAGGGACTTGTGGAACAAGCTTTGTTTTAGAACCAATCGACGCCTCAGAATCAGTTAGCGGAACTACACGGGCTGTTGTTGAATCTTCGGCATTACCTGTAGAGAATTTCAACTTGGTTTTAGGACCTATTTGTGTAGCCGTAGAGCGTGGAATCTCTGGGATTCGTGGGATTTCCATGTCAGTTTCTGAATCTTTAGTCTTGGCCGGAACCTTCAACTCTGACTTCGTGCCAATTTCTGTGTTTGGTTGTTCTGGAGTATCAGTAGGAACTTGTGGAGCAAGCTCTGTTTTAGAACCAATCGACGCTTCAGAATCAGTTGACGGAACAACACGAGCTGTTGTTGAATCTTTAGCCTTATCTGAAGGGATTTTCAATTCGGTTTTTGAACCTACTTCAGTATCAGTGGAACGAGGGGTCTCCGGAATCTTCAACTCAGTCTTCGTGCCAATTTCTCTGTTTGGTTGTTCTGGAGTATCAGTAGGGACTTGTGAAATGAGCTCTGTTTTAGAACCAATGGCTACATTAGAATCAGTTGACGGAACAACACGAGCTGTTGTTGAACCTTCAGTCTTACCTGTAGAGAATTTCAACTTGGTTTTAGGCCCTATTTGTGTAGCCGTAGAGCGTGGAATCTCTGGGATTCGTGGGATTTCCATGTCAGTTTCTGAATCATTAGTCTTGACCGGAATCTTCAACTCTGACTTCGTGCCAATTTCTGTGTTTGGTTGTTTTGGAGTATCAGTAGGAACTTGTGAAATGAGTTCTGTTTTAGAACCAATCGCCACATCAGAATCAGTTGACGGAACAAC
>NZ_JBEHGL010000042.1:0-3107 GCF_040225085.1 Streptococcus jiangjianxini
TTGTATTCATAATGAATACCTCCTTGATCTATCTCATATTGTGGGTCGCGACCACGTTTTTATTGTAACTCACATTTGGTTATTTTTTTATTAAAATCCTAAACGGTCACCGAAACGTCCTAAATGGTAAAAATATCAAAAATCCTAGTCACCAATGTAAGCTGGTGACTAGGATTCGTATGTCTTAGTTTAAGTGAAAGGTGTTGTAATAGACTTGTCTTTTCAATATTAATTCTTACGCAAATACAATTACGAAGAGCACCACTACTAAATTTTGTGAAAAGGCAACCCTTTTCAAGTCGTTACTTAACCATGCTAAGCCAGAATATCCCTGACTCTCTATATCTTTTTTTAATTTTAATTTAATTGATTATGACTTACATTATCATTTACACAACTTATTTGGTACTACCAACCTTTTTTAATATCAAATAATGATAAAAGTGAAAGCATTAGTGTCAATAATAAAAGAAAGCGATTATGTCCTCCCAAATATCCTAAAGAGGTAGCTAAGGCTACTAGAGGAATAATAATTTTGTTACTCTTGCCATTAATCAATAAATAAATAATTCTCAAAGAATTAACAATCAGCAGAGCGATAATACTCAATTCATTAATTTGCAGCATAGGTCAGTCCACCACAGATAACTGCTCCCCATACACCAAATGACTTTCCATACTTTATGCCAGTAGCCGCACAACCTGTCGCTGATATGACAACATCTCCCGCTTTGTTTCCTCCAGCGATTACTTCCAAAGCTGCTTCATCGATAGTCAAAAATTCTTCACTCATCAAATCGTCCCCTTTTTAAAAATCCACCTGTTGCACTAGTAGCTGCAGCCCATGCAGATCCAATTACTTTTGCACCAATATAGCCACATGCTGGCGTAGCAACAACTGTTCCGGAACAAATTGCAGCACCTAAAGCATAGCCAGCTGAAATTGAGCCACCAAGCCCAAGAACATTACTAGCCCAGTTATTTTTTCCACCTTCAATACCTGAAAGCACCATTTCATTCATCACTTTAAATTGTCAACTCTTATTTAAACAAAAACCAAGAAGACTCATTAAAGGCTCTCTTGATTTTCAGTAGTTTTCTACTTATGAAAGATCATATACCAGTCAAACTAGTTAATGTCATTTTGTTCCTACCCTACTTAGCTGATATAACCTCTTCGATTCGGATATAAAAAGAATATAACACTATTTGTTAATAGCATTGCCATTGGTATCGTATCCTCTTTTAAAATAAAGAGGGGGACAACTACTAGAACTGAGGCAACGACAAGTAGAAGAGCGATTTTCATTTGTCGTTTTAAAAAAAAATAGTTTACTTTATAACGTTTTAACATAGCATAAGCCCATAAAACAACCAATACATGTAATATTGTCAATAACAAGAAATATACTGTCAAATGACTCTCTTCGACACGAATTGTTCTAAAGAATAAGTAAAAGACTGTCAAGTCAATGGTCAAACACAATAAAAATCCAAACTGAAGAAGACGTTTTAGTTTATCCATGTTTCCTCCAATAAGATAATAGTTTTTATCACTTGGTGAATCTATCTTCAAACTGATACAGTACCATCAAAGGAATAAGAAGAGCTAAAAAATCAAACCAATTTGAACCCTTGGTCACATAAGAAACCATTCCTGCAATTATAAAAATGAAGGTACAAGCCCTATAAATCTTGCCGTGAAATTTTTTTAACGAAATACTAATTAAAATATAGAGCAGAAAGACGATTAAGATAGCCATCTGAGTTATGATAGTGCCCATAATTTCTCCTACTTACAATTTTGGAGGACGTAATCCATATGCAACAACTCCCCCAACAACAGCACCTCCTGCTGCACAAATTAAGTAAGCTTGAGGACCTGCTAAAATACACTGTTGTCCAGCTTGGAAAGCTCCTGCTAGAGCACCAGTTACGATGTGCCCACCTAGTCCACCACCACAAACATCTGACAAATCACTAACTGAAAGTTCATTAAAAAAGTTTTTATCCATTATATATCTCCTATTTAATGATATTATCTGCAATAAATGCTATAGAACCACCTATTTTTGCACCTGCCCAAGCACACCCAGCAGTCGCAGCTAAGGTAGCCCCTGCTGTCATCATACCTGCAGCTGTACATAAGCTTACACCAATTCCTGCTCCGTATACAGCTCCAGTAGCTGCATTATTCCATTTATTTGCTCCACCATTTACATTGGATAGACTTTCTAATTGTATTTCTTGAAAACTTATTATTGATTTTGAATTCATATTAATTTTTCCTCTTTTATTATTGTGTGTCGCGAGCACATGTTTATTATAACTCTCATTAGGTTATTTTTTCGTTAAAATCCTAAACGGTCACCGAAACGTCTTAAATGGTAAAAAAATCTACCGTGTCTTTAAAAAAGCAATTCTATTTTTTATTCCTGTTGCTGCACATCCTAGAGTAGAGATAGAAGTATCTCCAGCCTTGTTACCACCAGTAACCTCTAATAATAATGCCTCACTTAGGATATTTGCCTTAAATCAGTCATCTTAAAATCCCCTGTTTTTGCTGTTATAGCTGCCCAAGCTGCTGCTCCTAACTAAGCACCAATATAACCACAAGCTATTCCACAAATTGGAAAAACATTGTAGCAGCTCCTACACTACCTGAGACCAAGGCACCCAAGACATTATCTTATATTGTTACTATCTTCAATACCTAAAAGCATTTTAGCCATGTGCCATTGGTTGAACATTCCCCGTTCCAGCTACTACTATCAATATCCATAACGAATGTGCGATAAAGTCCTTATTTTCTTTAAAATATCAGCCTGATTCTTTGTCAAAGAAATATTGTTTTCACTTATCATTTTTGAGACTGATACATTTAATCGACTTAAGATAAAAGGGACAGATGATTTTTCCTCATCTAGTTCTTTTTTATAGGACACAAGTAATTGTTCTAATTGCTTAGTATTAGGACTGTTTGAATAGGTTACACTAAACTAGACAGAATTTATAAAGTGTTCTACACTAAAGAAAACAGGAGAAACAATATGTCTAGAAAAATACGCCGTCATTTTACGGATGACTTTAAGCAACAAATCGTTGAC
>NZ_JBEHGL010000043.1:0-3036 GCF_040225085.1 Streptococcus jiangjianxini
ACCTATCAAGAAATCTAGTATCTCATTCATAACAAAATCCTCCACTATCTTTAGTATAGCAAAGGGGTCAAACTTATTTTATGAAACTGTTATCTGAAAACGATGGTTTCTTCATGCGTTTGTCGTGTGGTCAGGTTTGTGTCAAGTTTCTCTCGGAAAGTTATTCAAAGCCCTAAATCCATTTCTTAAGTTGGCCGACTGGTGAACTAGTTGCACCAGTCAAAACGATACGGGCCTGTGGAATCCTGTGAGGATCGTGAGGCATCTTTCTAAGGACCTGTCGCATATTAACGTCTATCTCATCATTAAAAGGTTGATACGGAGTAGAGCAACGATACAAAGCCTCAAAGGTGCCGTTTTTCTGCGCAGTCATGATGGCCACAATATGACTCACACCAGATTCGCGCCAGTTTCGGCCTTGCTTCTTGAGGCGGTAGCTGTAAAAGCGATGGCCGCCTTCACACGTTCCAACGCCAGATGTCACACCTAAATGACGTAACCTTAAGGGTTTGATCGCTTCCCAATGGCTCTCCAAATAAGACCTGACGGCTAATAGCTTGTCAAGTTGCTTCTCATCCTCTATAACGGATTCTGCTGTATCTAAATGAACGGCCAACTGATCACTATCATAAGCTTTCACACTAGCTCTCACTGCTTGTAATAAGTGCTTATCAAAACTTAACTGACCAGTGATGCACTTCATGACGTGGTAAGCATCTAGGCAATAAGCAAAACTCTTGTGACGACCAAGCATGTCTTCAAACTTACTTGCTTCATAGCCTGATCCACCATCACTATTGGCAATGACAATCGTCTTGCTCAAGTCATAATGGCTTGCCATATAATCACTCATCTGCTGGAACAAGTCCTTACTGGTTCCAAAGTAGCTAAAGTAAACGGGATTCATTAACTCGCCACGCCCTCCATGACGACCGACACCCTCATGAATATGACCTCGTTTCAACTCCAAGTGCTTCCCCTTTTCTTGACTGCCTATCCAGACGCCATCACCCTCGATAAAGAGATAGTCCGGACGTCTTAATTCAGTTGTTTCTGGCACATCTTGACTGCTTAGAAGTTTCTCACCAACTCGTTGGACAAGATTATGAATCCCTTGATGACTCATTTCGATGCCTGTCAAAAGACGCAAACTGCTCGAAGCTTGACGATAGGTCATGCCTGTAGCTAAAAGGCTAACTTTCTCATGAAAACTCGGACTGTAACGTTCCCTTGGCTTTAGACCTATTGCCTCATCCAAAGGCACAAAACTCTTCTCCCCTGCTTTTCGCAACCGACGGCGATGAAAGGAAACCGTACCAAATAAAAAGGTGAGTTGACGAACTTCCAAGCGGTTTATCTCCCAGCCATCTGCTAGATAGGACTGAATGATTTCCTTATCCAATCGTTCTAAAGCTTCTGTTAAAGACTGGCTCAACACTTGGCGCATCAACGCCGTGACACGATTGTCAAAATCCGCTAAATGCAAACGACTCTTTAAAATTTCACAAATCTCTATTACAATAGCCATAGGTTCTATATCCTTCTAGGTTACTTTTTTCCATTCCTAGGATATAGGACTTTTTTCGTTTTGAAAACCTGTAATCGCTTTTCCGAGAATTATTTTACACTAACGCTGGTCAGAGACACGATAAACGCATGAAACAGTTATTTCCGAATTATAGTGCAGATAAAAATATTTTATCTAAGCGTTTTCACTATAGGAGAAACGCTTAAACATGTCTACTATTTTTGTAAATTCTGAACATTGAAATACAAAAAGCTTTATTTTCTTGCTAAAAATCCTTCATGTGTTTGTCGTGGGTCAGAGACGAAAGATTGCCCTCTTGCTAAAGCTAGGAGCTTCTAAAAGTGAAATAGCTCGCCAACTAGGTGTTCATCGCTCAACCATCACTCGTGAAATTGAGCATGGTAGCGTCCAACAGATGACAAATGTGAACGGAAAAATTGAGTATTGTCAAGCTTATTTTGATGACACGGCTCAACTACTGGCTGACAAGAGACGAGAGCATACTTACTTCCTCAAACTAGAACAAGTCTCACAAGACTTCTTAAGCGCCTTTACGCAAGCCATGCTATCCAAACCACGAATCCATAGTGTAGACACCTTTATTCAGTCCTATAAGGTAGCTTATCCTAATGAAACAATAGCCAGTACTAAAACCATGTACACCTATATTCATCAAGGGTTACTGGAGGTTAAACCTATTGACTTGCCTCGAGCTATGCGCCTAAAACCCAAGGCCAAGAAGCGATCGTCAACCAAAAAGCATTTTGGTACTTCCATCGAGGAGCGTCCAAATGACATCAATGACCGTTCCGAGTTTGGACATTGGGAAATTGACTCTGTTCTTGGTCTGAAACAAGCTGGGGAACCATCTATTTTAACTCTAGTCGAAAGACAGACTCGCTATGCCATTACGGTCTATCTAGCTGAAAAGAAGGCTCACTATGTGAATGAGGCAATGACTCAACTCATTGGTAACTACCCAATCAAATCCATAAAGCTGATAACGGTACTGAATTCGCTTCCTTGCATGAATTAGAGGGCGTTCAGGTGTATTATGCCCATGCTTACTCATCATACGAACGAGGAAGCAATGAGCATTTCAATGGTTTGCTCAGAGAGTTCATCCCCAAAGGACAATCCCTAAAGCTGATCACAGCAGAAAAATTAGCTGAGGCAACTTCAGCCATCAATCAGCGACCAAGAAGACTGTTAGAGTATCAGTCCGCGGAAAACTCTTTGGGCTAACCCAAAGAGCCTAAACTCTCAATTTTGATTCAGATAAAATGTGTTGCACTTAACTTGACAATTAAAGATATAATATTATCATGGCTTATTCACTAGATTTTCGTAAAAAAGTTCTCACCTATTGTGACAAAATAGACACAATCAAACGTTATAGATTTGAACAGATGCTTCGGAAATTGTGACAACCAGCGATTAAGGGAGCGTTCAATATCACTGGCTTTTCGTCCATCAGTTTGAAGAGTGATAATCGCTTTAGATTGTTT
>NZ_JBEHGL010000044.1:0-1506 GCF_040225085.1 Streptococcus jiangjianxini
AGCATCATAATCTAACTTGGCATGATACTCTCTGTGAGTGAAGAACTTGTCAAATTGCTTTTCAAAAGCGATGTTAGGGTCTTTAATGTTGAGTGAATCTTTGATATCATCTAGTTGTTCCATATGAATCTTTCTAATGAGTGGTTTAGTCGCTTTTCATTATAAGTCATATGGAACTTTTTTGCTATAGTCAAAAAGACTCCATAATCTCCGATGGGAATTCACCCACTACAGAAATTATAGAGCCTTATATAATATGGTAACTAAGTGATTTAGGTCGCTGAGTTTTTTGATATTTTTGTAAAAGTTATACTCATCCAAAATCCACAACAAACTCTAAGCTGGCTTTGCCTAGCCTATACGACAAACTGGATAAATAAAAGTCCTGAGATAACTCAACTACGTCTTGAACGTGACAATAAAATGACTGAAAGCCTCTTATTCGATTGTTCAACAATAGAATAGGAGGCTTTTTGCATGGAAGTCATGATTGAAACTTGTTGTAGCATTGATGTCCACCAGAAATCCATTGTTTGTTGTAGCTTAGACGGTCCGCTTGATACCAACAAACCCAAGAAAATTCAGAAGACATTCGGAACAACAACCACCGCTATTCAAAATGCCCTAGCTTGGTTAGAGGAAAGCCAGGTAACCCATGTTTTCTTTGAATCCACAGGTCAGTATTGGGTGCCGCTATTCAATATCTTTTCAGACTCTACATTGACTTTGGTGTTAGCTAATCCGCAGCACATCAAGAATGTGCCTGGCCGTAAAACAGATGTGAAAGATGCCAAATGGCTTGCCCAGCTGGGGCGCTGCGGATTGATTGAGCCCTCTTATATTCCTGAACCAGAAGTCATGATGCCGTTACGATTACTAACACGTCACAGACAGTCCTATAAGCAGCGTCAAACGCAAGTGAAAAATGAAAGTCACAATCTTTTACAACGAGCCAATATTAAATTGACTAGTTTCCTGTCCGACATCTTCTCCAAAACTGGGCAAGCTCTCTTAAGGTTAGTCATCAATGGAGAGACTATTACTGTGGACAACATAGCTTCTTGTTTAGCTGAGCTTGGACCAAATGTCGACGTTTTTAAAAGTGATGGTCATTTAGCATCCTGGGCTGGACTATGTCCTGGTTCATACGAGAGTGCAGGGAAGAAGAAATCGTCTCATATCACAAAAGGAGATCGCTACATCAAACAGGCCCTAATACTGGCAGGACTGACTGCCGGACGCTCAAAGGACACAGCTTTTTTATCCTTCTACAACCGAATTTCCCAAAGAGGAAGCAAAACGAAAGATGTCATTGCTTGTGCTCACAATATACTCAAAATCATTTACAAACTACTCACTACACTCCAACCTTATCAAAACCCAATTTGTAAAATTAAGCTAGACAGAAAAAAGCCATCTATGTTAGGCTCAGATAAACACCACATTTGTCTGAAGGGAACTAACATAAATGACCTATACTCATCTTACCACAAATGAACTTGTCAT
>NZ_JBEHGL010000045.1:0-1295 GCF_040225085.1 Streptococcus jiangjianxini
GGTCAACGATTTGTTGCTTAAAGTCATCCGTAAAATGACGGCGTATTTTTCTAGACATATTGTTTCTCCTGTTTTCTTTAGTGTAGAACACTTTATAAATTCTGTCTAGTTTAGTGTAACCTATTCAGATTGTATTATATTCTTTAATATCATCTGTTTTATATCATAAACAGAACGAATATAATCAATCCTATCTACAATACTTAATTGATTTTAACTCAGATTTTCAATCTGATTTAGAAGATATAGATTACATTAAAGTAATGAGAAATGAGAGAGGAACGGAAGATAGATGGATAAAAAATAATGATCGTTTGACAAGCAAATATTCCCAAATTTTAAAAGTTGAAAATTTTGTTCAACTTTTTGGAAGTATATTCAGCTATTTTAGTTTATCAGTTATTATTTTAGCAGTGATTTATTATAATAAATTTTTTAATGTTTCAATAGCCGATTTAGTATTATATCAAACAAGTATATCATTATTGATCTCATCTATTGAACAGGTGAAAACTTCAATTTTTGAAATAGCACGATTAGCTGTATATGCCGAAAAGCAGGGGGATATACTAAAAGAAAACTCACCAATAAATGTTAATTTTGACTTAGATTCAAACTATATAATTCAGACTGAAGATTTAAACTTCGGTTACGGAAATGAATCACTATATAAACCAGTTAATTTAAAAATTAGCCAAGGCGAAAAGATAGCTATTGTAGGTAAATCAGGTAGTGGTAAATCTACGCTACTATTATTATTAACTGGCATGCTAAGATATTCTGGTAAGATCACATATAACAATGAACATCTAGAAAACTATATGGGAGTTGTCTTGCAAAATATGACATTGAAAAAGGGAAGTGTATTAGAAAACTTTGAATATGACTCTTCTGATTTAACTAAGCTATCCAGAATACTTGTTGATACCACAGCAGATGAGGTTATTGCTAAACTTCCAAATAAATTACAATCGAAATTGTTAAAACAGGGAAAGAATCTTTCAGGAGGACAAATCCAGAAATTACTAATTGTCAAATCACTATTGAAAGGTGAAAAAATTATTTTTTGGGATGAAGCTTTTAGTAATTTGGACGAAGTGAGTAAAGATAAGATTTATGAAAATGTTTTATTGGGAGATTTCTATAAGGAGCAAACAATGTTTGAATCGGTTACACTAAACTAGACAGAATTTATAAAGTGTTCTACACTAAAGAAAACAGGAGAAACAATATGTCTAGAAAAATACGCCGTCATTTTACGGATGACTTTAAGCAACAAATCGTTGACCTTCACA
>NZ_JBEHGL010000046.1:0-1121 GCF_040225085.1 Streptococcus jiangjianxini
AAAGAAAAACCCTCCGTCCCAGCACTTGAACCGTTCTTTGCCCAACCTAACCATCCTTTATTCTGGCTATGAACGCGATAATAGACATCATAGTGCTGACTAATCTCACCAACTAAAGCAATTCTCACTGCCTCGATTTGACGATTAGAACTCTCCTGACCACTTGCTTGGCCTTCTCTAACGGCTGGTATCCAACCAACGTTTTGAATATGTGTTTGGTATGATAGATAACCTAGATAATCCGAATGAAGACGAAGTTTCAATGACTCTATTTGTTGATTCTGACCTGTACTACCACTCAAATGACCATCAGAAACTGAGCTCTGCCAACCCTTTTTCTCAATATAAGTTTGATAACTAATCGAAGCTGACTGAGCATCTCTTTTTATAAAAGACCGGCTCATGGACCCTGTGAAATGAGCACCTTTAGGAAGGATTTGCATTTCAAGGGCTTCAAGACGTTTCGAGAGGCCTTCCGTTCCAGCATTAGCTCCATTCTTTGCCCAGCCTAACCATCCATAATCTTGAACATGAACACGGTAGTATAGATCAAAATGGGTCGCTAATTCTTGCGTTAATCGAACATTAACTGCCTCAAGACGTTTGCTTTGACCAACTGTACCACTAAGTTCTCCATTTTGGACTGGTCGCTGCCAACCGATATTTTGAATATGACTTTGGTAAACAATCCCTCCTAAGTCCGACATGTCTTTTCCCAAGTTGAGTTCGAGAGCTTCTAAACGTTTACTTTGACCAACCGTACCAATCAACTGCGTTGCATTACTCGGTTTTTGCCACCCTATATTTTCTACGTGCGATCGAATGTTTATATCACTATTATCAACTTTCGACAGATTTGATGCTGTCTCTGTAGTAGGGCGACTCTCTATTGTCGGAGCTGATGCTACTTTGTCATTGCTACTCACCAATGATGATGTCATCACTGGTGTTGGCGTTTTAACCTCCCTCAATAGGTTGGACGTCTCAGCAGGATTAACATTCTCTGCAGCCGATAATTCATCTCTCAAATCACGACTAGTTTCTCCCGATGAGGAATCAGCCATCATAGACGTGGTCTTTGTACCATTAGTTGGCTGTGGTGTAACATTCTCAGAACCACT
>NZ_JBEHGL010000047.1:0-968 GCF_040225085.1 Streptococcus jiangjianxini
AGACGTTTGGCATTACCCGCTCACTTAGTCAAGCAGGATGTCCTTATGACAATGCCGTAGCTGAGAGCACCTATCGTTCTTTCAAACTGGAGTTTATTAATCAAGAAATCTTTCATTCACTTGAAGAGCTAAATCTTAAAACCAAGGACTACGTCCACTGGTGGAATCATCATCGCATTCACGGCAGTCTCAACTATCAAACACCAATGGCTAGGCGAGTTATCGCTTAACAAAAAGCACTTTATAAAAGTTGTGCAGAAAAGTGTTGCCTTTTCATAGATATTCTTAAGTGATTATCAAGCCAAACAAAGACTGATTAAGAAGATTGGCTTCTTTTATAGATATATTAGCTATTTTTTTCAATCTTTTTTATCAAAATAAACGAATAAAGAGGCTAATAAAGTAACAATTGATAACATATTTGTCGTTTGTTTTGATAACGATAGTTGATAAAAAACTAAGAAGAATAAGTACGGTGTTAGATGAGTTACACTTTTTCTATAAATAGCATGAATAGTCGTAAAAACAATTATAGAAGATGATAAAACTATAAAAACTGTGTAAATCATTTAATTAACCTTATATGCCAGATAGGCACTACTTGCTGTAACGCCAACAACACAAACTCCCTTTAAAACAGGGTGAGGCATTTTACAATATTTTATACCTGCACTAAGACCTGAAAGTCCACCAATTGCAGCATTTCCAGCAGGGTTACCACCACTTATATTTGCAATATCATTTGTTGCTAATTCTTTATATTTTTTCTTCATTATACTCCTCTCTAAAATCCACCTGTTGCCCCTGTTGCTACTGTCCATAAAGTAATACCCGCTTTAGTACCAATATAACCACAAGCTATTCCACAAATTGGAAAAACATTGTAGCAGCTCCTACACTACCTGAGACCAAGGCACCCAAGACATTATCTTATATTGTTACTATCTTCAATACCTAAAAGCATTTTA
>NZ_JBEHGL010000048.1:0-921 GCF_040225085.1 Streptococcus jiangjianxini
AATGCCTATGAGTCTTCCTTGCGAACTGTGTTGGAGTTAGAAAATGGGGTTCCGTCTCACGATACGCTACAACGTGTCTTTGCCACCCTAGATCCTCAAGTTCTAGTAGAAGTGACGCAGATGTGGTCTGCTCTTCTTGAAGCGGCAGAACTGTCAGCTAAACATTTTACTCGTTTTTCGAAACGCCTGATAGCCATTGACGGAAAGACAATTAGAGGTAATGCCAGCCAACACCAGAAAGCCTTACATATTGTCACCGCTTATGCGACAGACTTGGGGATTTCCTATGGGCAAGTCGCGACAGATGAAAAGTCTAATGAAATCACAGCGATACCAGAGTTGCTGGACATGATTTCAGTGAAGGGCTGTATGATTAGCCTTGATGCCATGGGAACTCAGAAGGCTATTGCCGATAAGATTATCAAGAAGAAGGCAGACTACTGTTTAGCAGTAAAAGATAATCAGAGGAGCCTGCTAGCAGATATTCGGCCCTTTTTCCAGGTGGATACTGAGCGAGATGACAGTTATGAGACACTAGAGAAAGCACATGGTCAAATCGAGTTGAGACAGTATGAGGTGATCAACGATACTCGTTGGCTCCGCAAAGCTCATCCAGAATGGGGCCATATCCAGAGTATCGGACGAGCTCGTATTCACATAACCAATAATACTCAAGAGAGTGAGGAGACACGCTACTTTATCTTGAGTAGACAGGTTAGTGCAAAGGAATTAAGCGATTATGTGCGAGGCCATTGGCAGATAGAGAGCATGCATTGGCTATTAGATGTTGTTTTTCGAGAAGATGCGAATAAGACCTTGAACAAGCAGTTAGCGTTTAATTTGAATGTTATGGACAAATTCTGTCTCGCTGTTTTAAAACAGCTGGATTTTGGAAAGAAAATGAGCATGCGACGTAAAAAA
>NZ_JBEHGL010000049.1:0-725 GCF_040225085.1 Streptococcus jiangjianxini
CCATTTAGGACGTTTCGGTGACCGTTTAGGATTTTAATAAAAAAATAACCAAATGTGAGTTACAATAAAAACGTGGTCGCGACCCACAATATGAGATAGATCAAGGAGGTATTCATTATGAATACAAAAACATTGGAACAATTTGAAGTGATGAATGGTGCTTTCAAACATTGAAGGTGGCGGAAAAAAATACAGCTAATGCATTTTTGACTGGATTTGGAGGAGCAGCAGGAGAAGCAATCATTGGTGGTGATGCATGGATTTTAAAAGTTTTTTTATAGGATTAATAATTGGTTTTTTATTACCAGCTTTAGATAGATTTTTGATGAAGAAAAAATAAAAATAATATTCAGAAAGTTTTTCTAGTGCTTCAAGTCAGGAAAATGAATAAACGTTTAGTCTTTGGGACTATTGCCAATAATTCAGTTATGAATGGTTTTATTGGTGGAAACGCAGGTTGGCATTCAGGTGGTATCGGTTAATACAATAGCTAATGCCTTTGGAACAAATTTTAAAAAAGGTACTTGAGAATGAAAATTTCTAAGCACTCTTTCTATTGTTTTATATAAAAGGTTACCAAATAGAATAATAAAAGAACTTTGAAAATAAAGTAAACTATAATGGAGGATGTGAATTTGAGTATCGTTAAATGGTTTTCAGGTGGGAAGGAGCGAAAAGATAACGCTTCAGAATTAATTCAGGATTTAATTTTAGATTTAAAAAAC
>NZ_JBEHGL010000050.1:0-704 GCF_040225085.1 Streptococcus jiangjianxini
TTCGCGACTCATTTATATCAAGTGTAGCAAGCTACGGTTGTTATAAATGCGTTCCACTTGCATGTATTAGGCACGCCGCCAGCGTTCGTCCTGAGCCAGGATCAAACTCTCATTTGAACTGTACTCAGTCAGATATCATCTGACTTTTTCTTCTTTTATTGACAGGTTACTTAATGTAACCCGCACGTTTGGTTTCTTTATCCAGTTTTCAAAGGTCTTATCGCCTCCTAAGAGACAACTTCTTTATTTTAACAAACCTCCCGAACTTTGTCAATAACTTTTTTTCAACTTTTTTTCAAAAATCTTATGACAACTATGGGGTGATTTGAGAACTTTTATATATTACTATATTTGCATTGAACTTGTCAAGCTAATTTTGTAACTTTTTCCAAATAATAATATTGTTGCTTTTAAGTGATTCTTGAACATCTATAATTCGCCGCGTTGTAAAATGAAATGCAACAAAAAAGACATGTTTATACCCGTGGTGCTAGTTAATCTTAAAATAATTTAAATTGTAGGCAAGTACCATTTGTTCAATTCGTATCTGTAGCCCAGACAGCCCTCTCGCCAAGGTTTGTTCAATATTAAATAGCCTGCAAAGTGTAGAAAAGCGCGTCTCAATGGTTCGTCTCATCGCCATCAACTGCCAATGGTTATGTTGATTAGCTCCATCCATATTTTGTCGTAAAGGCGTCCATAAA
>NZ_JBEHGL010000051.1:0-637 GCF_040225085.1 Streptococcus jiangjianxini
ATGATAGAGGCTTACTACCAAGAAGGCAGGAAAGTTAGTGCTATCATTGAATCTCTAGGACGATCAAAACAGACCATTTATAAGGTCATCAATTTCCTTAAAGCAGGACATTCAGTCTGTGACTACTATGAGCACTACAAAGCCAATAAAAAATGTTGTGGTCGCCATAAAACACGGCTGACAAAACCCGTAAAGGCCTTTATTCAAAAGCATTTAGAACATGATTGGAGTCTTGACGTCATTAAGGGAACTTATCCCGATACCATCCCCTGTTCGATGCGAACACTCTATCGTTTGGCTGATCGTGGTATTTTTGACAAAGAGGACTTGCCTTGGAAAGGTAAACGAAAACCAAACGGCAAGAAAGAAACGCGAGGGAAGCAGGCTTTTCGTAGAGATATTCGCGAACGTGCGAAGCTATTTCCAGATTTTGACAGTGAATTTGGTCATCTTGAAGGCGATACGATTGTAGGTAAGAATCATAAGAGCGCTGTTATCACACTTGTAGAGAAACAATCTAAAGCGATTATCACTCTTCAAACTGATGGACGAAAAGCCAGTGATATTGAACGCTCCCTTAATCGCTGGTTGTCACAATTTCCGAAGCATCTGTTCAAATCTATAACGTTTGATTGTG
>NZ_JBEHGL010000052.1:0-635 GCF_040225085.1 Streptococcus jiangjianxini
TTCGCGACTCATTTATATCAAGTGTAGCAAGCTACGGTTGTTATAAATGCGTTCCACTTGCATGTATTAGGCACGCCGCCAGCGTTCGTCCTGAGCCAGGATCAAACTCTCATTTGAACTGTACTCAATCAGATATCATCTGACTTTTTCTTCTTTTATTGACAGGTTACTTAATGTAACCCGCACGTTTGGTTTCTTTATCCAGTTTTCAAAGGTCTTATCGCCTCCTAAGAGACAACTTCTTTATTCTAACAGCTGTGTTTTTAAATGTCAACAAGTTTTTCTTGTTTTTTTCAAAAACTTTTTCATCAGTTGGTTACTCAAACAGCAACTTTTATATCATACAGCATAAGAATGTATTCTGTCAACAACTTTTTTTAAAAATTAAATTGTCAATTTTGTTACGTTACAATTGATGTGAGACCTAAGATACCAAAAAAGAAGATTCCTGATATGATAAGAGTACCACCACTCACCAAAAAGGAATCTTCTCATGACTAGTATAACATGAAAAGGCAACCCTTTTCTGTACAAAATTTATAAAGTGTTTTTTGTTAAGCGATAACTCGCCTAGCCATGGGTGTTTGATAGTTGAAACTGCCGTGAATGCGATGATGATTCCACCAGTGGACGTA